>DAIOWL010000382.1:0-6693 GCA_036758545.1 Streptosporangiaceae bacterium
CGCACCGGCAGTTTAGTGAGGCGGACCTCGAGGCGGTCGCCGCCGCGCTGGAACTCGAGCGGCGCTACGACATCAGCCCGGCGTCGCTGGCGTTCGGCCTGCGGGTGCTGGCCGAGCCTCCGGTCCGCGCCGCGGTCGCGGATCTCGGCCGCCGCCTCGGCCGCATCCCCGCCACCCCCGGCCGCGCCCTGGACTTCGAGAAGGAGCGCGCCCTCCGCTTGCTGTCCCGCGGTTGAGGCGGCTGGGACAGCTGAGGCGGTTGATGCGGCGGATGCGTAGCTTGGCTGCGGATGCGGAGCTTGGGCGGCGGCCCAAGCATCCTCTCTGACACCATCCGCACCTCTCGTCCCGTCCAGATGTCCGCGCCAACCACGGCGATGTCACATCGCCGTGGTCAGAACCACTGCAGAGTCACATTGCCGTGGTTAGGCAGGCGCCGCCGTACAGGCTGGCAGAGCGTCGCGCGAGCGTAGAAGGCAACACCAGTCACATCAGAACCACCAGCACCGCATACCCGGTCAGCCTTAGTTGATCATGAGGATCGGTCCGCTGCCGGACGCCTGCGGACGCCTGCCGGACGCCTGCGGACGCCGACCGGACGCCATGGATCCGGGATCCCACGGCGTTTGAACGCCCTGGATTCGGGGTTTCATGGCGTTCCGATGCGCTCAGCGCACCCGGGCTGTGAGGCTGATGGTGTCGGCGTGTTCTGAGTTAGTTCTGGGACTCGCCGACTGACGCTCACTCCGAAGGAGAGGCCTGGGGGGCGGGGTTCTCGGGGTTGGCGGGGGTTCTGGGGCCGGCGGCGGAGGAGGGGCCGTCGGCGGAGGGGGGGACGGGGGCCTGGCTGCGCCGGACGGAGCGGATGGCCGGGTCGCTCTCGTTGGCCTCGGTCGGGCGGTAGATGTCCGGCTCCAGGTAGATGGTCTTGGCGATGGGGACGGCGGTGCGGACGCGGCGTTCGGCGGTGTCGATGCCCGCGCTGATCTGCGCGGCGGAGTCGCTCTCCCGCACCGCGACCTTGGCGGCGACCAGTACGGAGTCCGGGCCTATGTGCACGGTCCGCATGTGGATGACCTGGGCGATCTCCGGGCCATCCTCGAGCGCGGCGACGATCCGCCGCTGCACGTCGGTGCTGGCCGACTCGCCGATCAGCAGGCTCTTGGTCTCAATGGCCAAGATGGCGGCGGCCACCCCGAGCAGCAGGCCGATGGCCAGCGAGCCCGCTCCGTCCCAGCGGCCGTCGTGGGTCAGCACCGCCAGCCCAACCCCGGCGAAGGCGAGCCCCAGCCCGATCAGCGCGGCGGTGTCCTCCAGCAGGACCACCGGCAGTTCCGGCGACTTGGTCCGCCGGATGAAGGTGCCCCAGCTGCGCCGACCGCGCACCTCGTTCGCCTCATGGATGGCGGTGCGCAGCGAGAACCCCTCCAGCACGGCGGATATGGCCAGCACGATGAAGGGGACCAGCGGCGAGCGGATCTCCTCGGGGTTGGTGATCTTGTGCACGCCTTCGTAGACGGAGAAGACCGCGCCGACGGTGAACAGCATGACCGCCACCACGAACCCGTAAAAGTACCGCTCGCGGCCGAAGCCGAACGGATGCTCCTCGGACGCCGGCCGGTCGGACCGCCCGCGCCCGATCAGCAGCAGCACCTGGTTGCCGGTGTCGGCGACCGAGTGCACCGACTCGGCCAGCATGGACGTTGACCCGCTCACCAGGAAGGCGATGAACTTGACTATCGCGATGCCGAGGTTGGCGGCGAGCGCCGCCAGCACGGCCCGCATCTCGCGCCAGTTGACCTGCATCCGCGTTACTCGATCCGGGTCCGCAGATCCCGGATCGCCACGGTCTGGCCGGGGTCGATCCCGGACGCGATGGCCAGGTAGACGCTGGCGTAGTCGGCCAGCTGGATGACGCCGGCCAGCCGCACCAGCGGATGCTCGCCGTCCATGCCCAGCTCGGAGATGCCCACCCCGCGCTGCCCGGCCAGCTCGATGACCGCCGCCCGCTGCGAGGCGACCCGCGGATCCTCGTCAGGGTCGGCGATCAGGATCAGGCGCAGCGCGGTGAATCCGCTGGCCGCTTCGTCCTCCTCGTAGTCCGGGTCCCAGCCGGGCAGCTCGGACAGGTCGTCCGGGCCGGACCCCGGCTCCTGCGCGGACAGCCGGGACGAGCGCGGGGCGAACGGCCCGTCGAACGCGGCGACCTGGCTGTGCGCCGCCTCGGGCAGCATCCCGTAGATCGCCGGGTACTTGGCGTTCTCCTGCAGCTGGCTGGCGAACCGCCGCGCCGCGACACCGCTCAGCGCCGAGGTACCCCAGACCATGGGCAGCTCGCCGACCAGGTCCAGGGCCAGCGACTTGCCCGGGTTGACGAACGAATCGCTAGCCGGGCGGCACTGGTGCGAGACCTCCTCGAGCCGACTCGCGGCCAGCTCGTAGACGTCGGAGCCGATCCGGGCCACGCCGATCCGCTCGGCGATCACCAGCAGGGGAACGGCGACTGCCCACAGCATCGACCGCGAGAGGCCGAGCGGGGCAACCGGGACGAACGGGGCGCGGGCCTGTTCGGCGATCCGGTGCAGCGGGGATCCCGCCGCGCCGATGCCGGCCAGCCGGCAGCCGCGCCGGGCCGCCTCGGTCGCGATGGCCAGGGTCTCGGGGGTGCTGCCCGAGCAGGACACCGTGACGACGGCGTCGGCCGCGCCGACCCAGCCCGGCAGCCGCTCGGTCTGGCAGACGACCACCTGGACCGGGCTGCTGAGCCCGGCCATGGCGTTGAGCATCTCCCCCGCCACGCCCGAGCCGCCCATGCCCGCCACCACGATGGCGCGTGGCCTGCCGTCCGCGGCAAAGGCCGACAGGTCGGTCTCCGCGCACGACCGCACCGCGGTGCGCACCTGCGCCGCCGCCGAGGCCACCTGGCGCAGCATGTCACCGGGATCGGCCGCCTCGATCACGTCGGGCGTGTCGAGCCGGTCCGCGGCCAGGACGAACTCGGCCCCGCCCCAGCCGTCGAGGTCGTCGCTCATGAGCCCGCGGGCTGGCCCGGGCGCCTGGCCTCCTCGACCAGGAGTACCGGGATGTCGTCGCGAACCGGGTAGGCCAGGCCGCAGGTGGAGCTGGTGCACACCAGCTCGCTGGCCTCCTCGTCCACCCGCAGCGGCGCGTGGCATTCGGGGCAGGCCAGGATGTCGAGCAGCCAGCCGTCGATCTGCATGAATTCTCCCTATCAGGAAGGGGTCGGTGTTAACCCCTGACCATGCCGAGCACCTCGTCCCGCAGCGACACCATGGTGGCTTCGGTATCCGCCTCGACGTTGAGCCGGAGCAGCGGCTCGGTGTTGGAAGGCCGGAGGTTGAACCACCAGGTGGCGGTGCTGACGGTGAGCCCGTCGAGCTCGTCGGTGCTGACCCCGGGCCGGCCAGCGAATGCCCGCCTGACCTGCTCGGTCGAGGCGGCCTGGTCCGCCACCTCGGAGTTGATCTCCCCGCTGGCGACGTACCTGGCGTACCTGGCGAGCAGCTGCGACAGCGGCAGCGGCTGCTCCCCCAGGGCGGCCAGCGTGTGCAGCGCGGCGAGCATACCCGAGTCGGCGAACCAGAAGTCCCTGAAGTAGAAGTGCCCCGAATGCTCCCCGCCGAACACCGCTCCGCACTCCGCCATTTTGGCCTTGATGAACGAATGGCCGACCCGGGTGCGCACCGGGACGCCGCCGTTCGCCGTGACGATCTCCGGCACGGCGCGGGAGGTGATCAGGTTGTGGATGATCGTCGCACCCGGCTCGCGGGCCAGTTCCCTGGTGGCGATCAGCGCGGTGATCACCGAGGGCGAGACCGGCTCGCCGCGCTCGTCCACCACGAAGCACCGGTCGGCGTCCCCGTCGAAGGCGAGCCCGATGTCGGCGTGGTGCTCGGTCACCGCGGCCTGCAGGTCCCGCAGGTTCTCCGGGTCGATGGGGTTGGCCTCGTGGTTCGGGAACGTGCCGTCGAGGTCGAAGTAGAGCGGGATCAGCGTGACCGGCAGCCCGTCGAAGACCCTGGGCACGGTGTGGCCCGCCATCCCGTTGCCGGCGTCCACCGCTACCGTGAGCGGCCTGATCGAGGAGATGTCGACGAGCTTGCGCAGGTGCTCCGCGTAGCCGGGGAGCAGGTCGCGGCGGGTGACAGTGCCAGGTACCGGGGCGGGATCCAAGGCCCGTTCGGCCAATTCCTTGATCTCGGCCAGCCCCGTCTGGATGCCGACCGGCTTGGCCCCGGCCCGGCATAGCTTGATCCCGTTGTACCGGGACGGGTTGTGGCTGGCCGTGATCATCGCGCCGGGGATACCGAGGTCACCGCTGGCGTAGTAGAGCATGTCGGTCGAGGCCAGGCCGCCGGCCAGCACGTCGGCGCCCTGGGCCGCCACGCCCCGGCCGAACGCTTCCGCCAGCGGGCCCGAGGAGGTGCGCATGTCGTGCATGGTCACGATCGTCTTGGCGCCGGTCACCCGCGCGAACGCCGCGCCGACCGCCTCCGCCACGCCCTCGTCGAGCTGGTCGGGTACGACCCCCCTGATGTCGTACGCCTTGACGATGCTCGCAAGATCACCCAATGCGAGACCTGCCCTCCCGTGACTCGATCAGTGCCATCCTGGTGTGGACGGCACTGCCGAGCCTATCGGTCCTCGGGCGGCCCTGAGCGCAGCACCCGCAGGTGGCCCCGGCGGCTGATCTCGACACCCTGGCCGACGGGCTCCTTGTCCACCCTGGCCCGCGGCTGCGCCTCCATCACCGCGTTGGCGAGCGCCTCCAGGTCATCGGCGCGGTCCTGCACCGTCTCCACCGGCAGCCGCACCACGTCCCAGCCGCGCGGCGCGACGAGCCGGGCGGCGTGCTTCTCGCACAGGTCGTAGCTGTGCGGCTCCACGTAGGCGGCCAGCGGGCCGAGGACCGCGGTGGAGTCACGGTAGACGTACGTGAGGGTGTAGACCGGCGGATGCTTGCATGCGGTCCGTGAGCAGCAACGAGAACCCACCAGCCCACCTCGCTCACTCACCGCAGGACCCATGCCCGGCACCCGGGACGGCGTCGGATACACCCGTGACGGTATCTGTCCGCGAGCGCTAAAGCCACCACCCGCGCCCCGCGCCGCGGTCGTGTCGTGCTTTGCGCGGCTTGCCCGCTTGCCGCCGCGCGCTATCGAGCGCGCGTCGCGATCGGATACGCTCGGTGACTGTGCAGAGCGGTGAAGGCGGTTCCCGGCCAGGCTCAGGATCCGGGCCCGGTCCGGGCTCCGGACCAGGCCCCGGCAGCTCGTCCGGGGTCCGGCCGCGACGCCGCGACCGGCACGGGCGCGGGCTTCGCGGCCGGCTGGTGCCGCCCGGCGTCCCGCTCTACCGGAGCCGGGCCCAGCAGTTCGACGACCTGGTGCTCGAGGCGGTGGCCCGGCTCGAGCCGCGCTGGGAGACCGAACTGTCCGACGTGGAGTTCGCGGTCCAGGAGGTCCCCGACGCCGACACCATCGGCGAGGACGAACCGGTGCCGCTGGCCCGCATCGTCCAAGGCTCGCCGGACACCAGCAACCCGGGGCACCCGGCCACCGGACCGCGCATCGTGCTGTACCGGCGGCCGCTCCTGGCCCGGGCCGAAGACGAGGACGAGCTCAGCGAGCTGATCTTCGACGTGGTGGTCGAGGAGGTCGCCGAGATCCTCGGGGTGGACCCCGAGGTCATCGACCCCGGCTACGGCGAGCTCGGGTAGGGCGAGATCGCGTCGTAGGAGTCGCGGACCGGCGGCAGGCTGATCGTGGTCAGCGCGCTGGCGGCCGGGATGATGGAGACCACGCTGTTCTGTCCCTTGGTCTCCACCCGGGCGGCGTAGAGCGGGCCGGAGCCGCGCAGCGGCTCGATCACGAGGGCGAACGGGGAGCCGTGCTTGGCGCCCTTGGGCGCCTTGACCGACGCGGCCACCGTGCGGCCGGCCTTGACCGGGACCACCTGGGTGTCGGTGACGCTGGTGTCGCCTCGGCTGGCCGGGGCGATCTCGGTCAGCCGGACCTGCGCCCCGGCGCCCGGGGCGGACAGCAGGACCGAGGCGGCCATGCCGTCGCCGCTGGTGTTGCCCGCCACGACGGCCTGCTCGCTGATCGGCGCGGTGGCGGCGGTCAGCACGCCCGGGCCGCTGCTGCCGGGCACCACCACCGAGGCGGCGACCGGCACGTTGGAGCTGATCTGCAGCGCGGCCGTGGTGCCGCCGAGCGGCGAGAGGGCCACGAAGGACGCCGACTGACCGGGCAGGTCGACCGACTGCGAGCCGAACGGGCTGATGTGCCCCTGCGGGGTGATCGCGGTCACCGTCACCTTGGCGGTCGAGGGCCCCGGGTCGGCGAGGAACAGCCCGGCCGTGCTGCCGGACGGCGGGACGCCCGGGATGACCAGCCGGGTGGACGGCGCGGCCGTGCCGGGCAGCCAGCCGGTGACGCCGTGGGATTCGGCGGAGACGTCGGCGGCGACGCGGCCGATGCTGGTGTGCACCTCGATGGCCAGCACGCTGGACCCGTGGGCCAGCGTGGACAGGGATTCGGTCACGGTCTGGTGCGGCGGGACGGTGATCCCGTTGTCGCCGCCCGCCTGGACCTGGCCGCCGTCGTTGATGACGCTGACGTCCACGCTCGCGGCGGTGGAGTCGACGTTCATCAGGTCGACCTGGACCTG
>DAIOWL010000383.1:0-6687 GCA_036758545.1 Streptosporangiaceae bacterium
TCGCGCCGGCCGCCCTGCTCAGCGCCGCGCTGGGGTTCGGCCTGCAGCGGTTCGTGCAGGACATCGGGGCCGGGCTTTTCATCACCGGTGAACGGCAGTACGGCTTCGGCGACGTCATCCGCATTGCGGTGGCTGGGGTGAACCATACGGTCACCGGCACGGTGGAAGACGTCACCCTGCGGGTCACCCGGATCCGGTCGGTCAGCGGCGAGGTCATCACCACGCCGAACGGCCAGATCGTCCAGGTCACCAACCTGTCGCGGGACTGGGCCCGGGCGGTCATCGACGTGCCGGTCCCGTCCTCCGTCGACGTCAGCCACGTCACCGAGGTCCTGCGGCGGGTGGGCGAGGACGTCTACAACGACGAGCGGCTGCGCAAGATGATGCTCGACCCGCCCACCGTGATGGGCGTCGAGGAGATCGAGGTCGACACGTTCTCGGTGCGCATGGTGGCCCGGACGCTGCCCGGCGTGCAGTTCGAGGTCGGCCGTGAGATCCGGGCCCGGGTGGCGTCAGCCTTCCGCCACGAGGGCATCAACGTCCCGGCCGACCTCGACACCGGGCGGGCGACCGGGGGTGCCTCATGAGCGGGAGCGGCAGGCCGCGTACCTCCACCCTGATAATCTCCGGGCTGTTCCTCGCCGTGCTGGCGCTCTACTTCCTGGTCCGCCCGGCGACTCCGGCCGAGTCCGCGGGAGCGACCCAGTCCACTGCCAATCCCTCCCCGACCGCATCCACGCCCGCGCCCACGCAGACCTCGCCTTCCCCGACCCGGTCACCTAGCCCGTCGCATACGGCCCGTCCGTCGGCCACGCCAGCCAGCAATTCGCCGACGCCGGTCGGGTCACCGAGCACGGCGCCGCCCACCCTCGGCACGTCGCCGTCCGCCGGGTCGCCGACCTCCGGCCCGGGAGTTAAGCCGGCCGGGCGACCGGAGCAAAGTCCGACAGGGTGAACCAGCGCGGCAGGGCCCGCCGCAGCGAGGCCGGGCCCTGGATGGCAAGGCCGCCAGAGCGGAGGGCATCCGGCCAGCTCACGTCGCCGCGCCAGACCTCGGTCAGGCGCCGCAGGCTGCCGGTCACGGTGACCGCGACCGGATGGCCGGGATCGTCGTCGCACACGTCGGTCTCCGCCGAACCGATCACCAGCCACCAGTCGCGGGTGGCGGACGACACGTCGGGGAACCTGAATTGCACCACCGTCCGTCCCGGTGGGACGGCCGCGTAGTCGATGTTCCGGTGCATGTCCCAGAGCAGCAGCTTGGGATCAAGGTCCTCGTCGCCGATCTCGCCGATCCAGCGGATGCCCCATACCCCCAGCGCCTCCACCACCGGCTGGAGCTCGCGGCCGGCCGGCGTCAGGACATACCGGACGTCGGTGCCGTCGCCGTGCCGTTCTATCACACCGGCCCGGACCAGCTGGTTCAGCCGCTTGGACAGCAAGGTGGGCGACATCCGCGGCACTCCGCGGCGCAGCTCGTTGAAGCGCTCGCTGCCGGTGACAAGCTCGCGGACGATGAGCAGCGTCCACCGCTCGTCCAGTAGCTCCATCGCCTTGGCCACCGGGCAGAACTGGTGATATGAGGTCCCCATGCCCAGCAGCGTAAACCGGGAGAAACGTCGCAGGCCATACCCGCAAAGGGTCAGTACAGATGTTGTACTAGCCGTCGGGTCCCGCATTTCCTAGCGTCGGTTCCATCGACAAAAGGGGAGGAGACCCGAAATGACTACCGAAACCACGAATACCGCCGAGGCCGCCCGGGCGCTGAAGGCGAGGCACCGAGCCATGTGGGCGTTCGGCGACTATCCGGCCGTGGTCACCGATCTCGTCTCGCCGCTGGGCCCGGTCCTGGCCGGCGCGGTCGGGATCAGTCCCGGGGACCGGGTGCTCGACGTGGCTGCCGGATCCGGGAACGCCGCGATCCCCGCCGCCGAGGCCGGCGCCAGCGTGGTGGCCAGCGACCTGACCCCGGAACTGCTCGAGGCCGGTCAGCGGGAGGCCGCGCGACGGGGGACGCGGCTGGAGTGGCGGCAGGCCGACGCCGAGGATCTGCCGTTCGCCGACGGCGAGTTCGACACGGTGATGTCCTGTTTGGGCGTCATGTTCGCGCCGTACCACCAGGCCAGCGCCGACGAGCTGATCCGGGTGTGCCGCCCGGGCGGGACCATCGGCCTGCTCAACTGGACCCCGGAGGGCTTCATCGGGCAGATGTTCGCCACGATGAAGCCGTACGCCCCGCCGCCCCCGCCCGGGTCGCAGCCGCCGCCGCTGTGGGGCCGCGAGGAGCATGTCCGGGCGCTGTTCGGCGACCAGGTGACCGACGTCGCGGCGCGGCGCCAGACGCTCAGGGTTGACCTGTTCGGCCGCCCCGAGGACTTCCGCGACTACTTCAAGGCCAACTACGGCCCGACGATCACGGTCTACCGGGCCATCGCGGACGATCCGGAGCGGACCGCCGCGCTGGACGCCGAGCTCGCGGACCTAGCCCGCCGCCACGACCTCGGCACCGGGACCACCGCCGGCACTCCAGGCAGCCAGCGCACCGTGATGGAGTGGGAGTACCTGCTGCTCACCGCGCGCAAGCGGTCCTGACGGAACGTCGGCGGCAGGGACGCTGATGCCGGAGATCCACGTCACGCTGCTCGGCCGGTTCGCCGTGACGGTCGGCGGAGTCCCGGTCGCCGAGGCCGGCTGGAAGCGCCGCCACGCGGCAGCGGTGGTGAAGGTGCTCGCGCTGGCGCCGGGGCGGCGGCTGCATCGAGAGCAGGTCATCGACCTGGTCTGGCCCGGCGACACGATCGCCGAGGCGGTGCCGAAGCTGCACAAGGCGGCGCACTTCGCCCGGCGTGCCATCGGCGTGCCGGACTCGGTGGTGCTGCGCGGCGATCAGGTCGTCCTGTATCCCGGCGGCAGCGTGACCGTGGACGCGGTCCAGTTCGGTGAACTGGCCCGCCGGGCGCTCGCAACAAGGGATGTCGCGGCGGCCCGGGAGGCGCTCGCGCTGTACGGCGGCGAGCTGCTGCCCGCGGACAGGTACCAGGAGTGGGCCGAGACCCGCCGTGAGCAGCTCAGCCAGAGCCACCTGGACCTGCTGCGCCTGGACGGCCGGTGGGAGGCGGTGGCCGAGCTCGACCCGGGCGACGAGCGCGCCCACCTCGCCCTGATGCGGCGGCACGCGGCCAACGGCGACCGGCACGCCGCCTTGCGCCAGTTCGATCGCCTGGACCGGGCGCTGCGGCAGGAGCTTGGCCTCGCCCCCGGCCCGGAGGCTTCGGCGCTGCGGGACCGGCTGCTCGCCGCGCACGACGTGCTCCCGCGCCGCGACAGCCCGCTGATCGGCCGCGACCTGGAGATTTCCATGGCCGAACGGGCGTTGCTCGACGCCACGGCCGGGGCGAACCGCACGCTGATCATCAGCGGCGAGGCCGGGGCGGGCAAATCGTCGCTCCTGGCCGCCATCGCGGCCCGGGCGACGGAGCGAGGGTTCCTGGTCGGCCACGGAACCGCGGCCCCAGTCGAGGGAGCATGGCCGTATGCGCCGGTCATCGAGGCGCTCGGCGGCGTATGCCGGCAGGATCCCGAGGTGCTCTCTGGCCTGGCCGGCCCGCACCGGGACGAGATCGACCGGGTGCGAAACGGGACGCCGGCCTCGTGGGCCGGGCAGAGCACCCATCAGCGGCTCTTCCTCGCCGCGGCCGAGCTGGTCAAGCTGGCCGCGGCGGGGAAAGGCGTGCTGCTGACCGTGGACGACGTGCACGACGCCGACGACGGCAGCCTGCGCCTGCTGCACTACCTGGTCCGGTCGGCGCGCGGGCAGCGGGTGTGCATCGTGCTCGCGCATCGCGCGGTTCCGGCGGCAGGTGCGCTGGAGGCGACGCGGCGGAGCCTCATCGACCGGTACGGCGCGGCCGAGCTCAGGCTCGGTCCGCTGGCCGACCGCGACGCCGCCGCGCTCGTCCGCCGCTACGTCGCCGAGCCCCCGGCCGAGCTGGTCAGGCTGGTCACGACCCTGGGCCGGGGCGTCCCGTTCCTGGTGAGCGAGCTCGCCCGCCGGGCTGTGCCCATGGCCGGAACCGAGCCCATGGCTGGGGCCGGGCCGGACTGGGCGCCGGCGCTGCAGGCCAGCATGTTCGCCCGGTTGCGGCCCGCTACCCGGGAGGTGCTCCAGCGGGTGGCGGTGGCCGGCTCGTCGTTCGACACGGATGAGTTCGTCGCGCTGTCCGGGCTGGCCGAGACGGAGGCTTTCGGCCATCTCGACGACGCCCTGGCCGCGCGGATCGTCGAGCCCGCGAGCGCGGGCTACCGGTTCCGCCACTGCCTCATCAGGGACGCGCTCACCGGGGACGTCCCGGCGCACCGGCGACGCCAGGTCCACCGCGACACCGCCCGGCGCCTGGTCGAGCTGGGCTCATCGCCCGTGCGGATCGGCCACCACTTCCTGGCGGCCGGCGCGGGCGCGGACGCCGTGCCGTACCTGGTGCGGGCGGCCGAGACGGAATCCGCCGTCGGCGCCTACCGCGACGCGCTGGCGCTGGTCGACAAGATCCGGCCGCACGCCACCGGTCCCTGCCGGACCAGGGCGCTGTCGCTGCGCGCCGACCTGCTCACCGCGATCGGCGACCCGATGGCCGGGCCGGCCTACCGGGAAGCGCTGGGCGGGGCCGGCCCCGCGGCTGCGCGGCGGCTGCGCGCCCGGCTGGCGAACAGCGCGGTCATGGCCGGCGACCTCGCCACGGCAGCAGCCGCCCTGGACGGACTCGACACCGACGGCGGCGCCGACGACGCCGACATCCTCCTGGCCCGGGGCAAGTACGCGTTCTTCACCGCCGACTTCGACGCCGCCCGGGTCGCGGCGGAGCAGGCGCAGCGGCTGATCCTCGCGGGTGAGCGCAACTGGCAGGTGCTCGATCTCGTTACCTTGCGCGGCCTGCTCGCGCACCGTTCGGATCAATGGTTCGTCCAGATGGGAGCCGAGCTGTACCGGACCAGGGAAGATCCGGGGATGGCCGGGGCTATCTTCGACGGCTACCTGTGCTCGGCCGAGTACCTGCTGTACGGGCCTACACCGTACGCCGAGGTCCTGGAGCTGGCCCGTGACCTGCGCGGGACCGCGGAACGGAGCGGGGCCCGGCGGGCCGCCGCGTTCGCCCGGGCGCTGTCCGGCGAGGCGGCGCTGCTCTCCGGCGACCTGGACCTGGCCACGGCCGAGCTGGCCGAGGCCAGCGCCGCGCACCGGGAGCTCGGATCGGCCGCGGGCGAGGCGCACTCGCTGCAGCGGCTCGCCGAGGTCCGGCTGGCCCGGGGCGACGGCGCGGAGGCCAGGCGGCTGCTGGAGCGGGCGCTCCCGCTGGCCCGGAGCTCGATCGTGGCCAAGCACCTGCTGCATCGCGTGTTCGGCACGATGATCCGGGCCGCCACCAGCCGGCCCGAGGCCGTCCAGCTCGCCGAGCGGGCCGAATCGATGCTCGGCTGGGATGACTTCTGTCAGTTCTGCTCGATCATGCTGGCCGTGCCCGCGGCTATCGCGTGCGCCCGCGACGGCGATCTGCCGGGCGCGCGGCGTCATCTGGCGACGGCCGAACGGTCGGCCGTGGTGTGGCGGGACACGGCGTGGGAGGCCGCGCTGGCCGAGGCGCAGGCCGCAGTGGCCGAGGCCGACGGCGATCCCGGCACGGCGCGGACCCGGCTGCAGTGGGCTGCCGGGCAGTTCCAGCGGGTCGGCCAGCCGCTGGACGCTGCCCGGTGCCGGTGGGCGCTGACCGGTCAGGCCGGCGGCGCGAACAGCTCGAGGGCGATGTTGTCCGGGTCGCGGAACGACAGACCCGAACCGTAGCCCGCGTCCACGATCTCGCCGTGGGCCACGCCCAGAGCGTCTAGGCGGGCCGCCCATTCGGTCAGTTCGGCGCGGCTCGCGCAGCCGAACGACACGTGGTCCAGGCCCGGCCTCCGCTCGTTGAACTGGTCCTTGCTGGTCAGGTCCGGAAAGCCGTGCAGCCCGAAAAGAGTGTTGCCGAGCGCGTAGACGATGTGCCGGAACGGTCCGGTGTCCTCGTCGAGGACCGGGCCGACGCCGAAGACGCGGGTGTACCAGGCCTCGCTGACCGACAGGTCGGTCACGGTCACGGCGACGTGCGAGATGGCGGGGATGGTTCCTGAGATGGCCACGATGATTGTCCTTTGCTTGATGTGGCTGTGCTGACGTCGTAACACTACGAACCGCGCCTTCCCCCGACCTTCCCCGCGCCGCCGGGACCGGGGAAGGATTCTTAAGGAATCGTTACGACACGCGTATTGATGTAAACCGCGGAGCTTACGACCGCGTCGTCCGGATATACCATGATTGAGAGTTATGGCCGACGTTCGGGGTGAAACGTGGGATACGCCGGACTACAGCCCGAAGATCCGCGGGAGATCGGGCCCTACCGGCTGCTCGGGCAGCTGGGCACCGGCGGCATGGGGCAGGTGTTCCTGGGCATGTCGGCGGGGGGTCGGCCGATCGCGGTCAAGGTCATCCGGACCGAGCTGGCCACCGATCCCGACTTCCGCGCCCGCTTCCGGCGTGAGGTCGCGGCCGCCCAGAAGGTCAGCGGCCTGTTCACCGCGCTCGTGGTGGACGCGGACCTGGACTGCCCGATGCCGTGGCTGGCGACCGCGTACGTGGCCGGCCCGTCGCTGACCGAGGCGGTG
>DAIOWL010000384.1:0-1748 GCA_036758545.1 Streptosporangiaceae bacterium
TACTACTGCGTGGTCGTCGCCCGCACCAACTGACAATGGGCCCGAACGGTCCGGGTATCAGCGGTCCCTGAACCGGGGCTGCCTTTTCTCGGCGAAGGCGCGCGGGCCTTCCTTCGCGTCCTCGCTGCCGAACACGGTCATGCCCACCTTGGCCTCGAGCGTGAACGCCTCGTTCTCCGCCATGCCCTCGGTCTCCCGGATGACCCGCAGGATGGCCCGCACCGCGACCGGCCCGTTGGCCGCGATCGCCGCCGCGATCTCCAGCGCCTTGCCCAGCGCCTGGCCGTCCGGCACCACGTGGCCGATGAGCCCGATGGACAGCGCCTCGGCCGCGGTGATGTGCCGCCCGGTGAGCAGCAGGTCGGCGGCCACCGTGTACGGGATCTGCCGGGGCAGCCGGACCGCCGAACCGCCCAGCGGGAACAGCCCCCAGCGAGCCTCGGAGACGCCGAACCGCGCGCTCGCCCCGGCCACCCTGATGTCGCACGCCTGCAGGATCTCGGTGCCGCCCGCGACCGCCGGTCCTTCCACCGCCGCGATCAGCGGCTTGCTCAGCCGGCGCCCCTTGAGCAGTGGCTCGATCACCGAGACGTCCAGCTCGCCGCCCTGGAACCGGTCGCCGGGGTGCTCGCGGGTCATCGCCTTCAGGTCGGCCCCGGCGCAGAACGCGCCGCCCGCCCCGGTCAGCACGCAGACCCGGATCTCCGGGTCGCTGTCGACCGTGTCCCAGGCCTGCCGCATCAGCTCCATCATCGGCCCGCTCAGCGCGTTGCGCGCCTGCGGCCGGTTCAACGTGACGATCAGCACGTGCCCCCGCCGCTCGACGAGCGCGTGCGGCTCCTCCACCGGGCTCCTCATTTCCTGCGCTGCGAAAGGCTTGCCCAGAACAGTAACACGTTCTACTTTCTAGCCATGGCACTGAACATGGCCGACCTGTTCGAGCATGCCGTCGATACCTTCCCGGATCGGGTCGCGCTGATCTTCGGCGACCGCCAGGTCACGTACACCGCGCTCGAAGACGAGGCGAACCGGCTTGCCCACCACCTGGCCGCCCGGGGCGTCGGTCCCGGTGACCATGTCGGCCTCTACGCCCGCAACTCCGTCGAGACCGTGGAAACGCTGCTCGCCACCCTCAAGCTCCGGGCCGCTTCCATCAACATCAACTACCGGTACCTGCGCGACGAACTGGCGTATCACCTGCGGGACGCCGACCTGTCCGCCCTCGTCTACGACCAGGATCTGGCTCCGGTCGCGGACGCCGTCGTGCCCGCCGGATTGCCGCGCGTCGCGATAGGCGCGGACGCCGGCGAGGCCCTGTCGTTCGGCAAGGCCGTGTCGGCCGCGTCAGGAGCACGTGACTTCTCCCCGCGCAGCCCTGATGACATCTTCATCATCTATACCGGGGGCACCACCGGGCATCCGAAGGGCGTCATGTGGCGTCACGAGGACATCTGGCGCACGCTCGGCGGCGGTATCGACTTCATCACCGGCGAGCCGCTGGAAGATGAGTGGGCGCAGTCTCGCCAGGGTGCCGAGGGCGATGGCATGGTCCGCATGGCGCCCGCGCCGCTTATCCACGGCGCCGCCATGGTGGCCACGCTGGCCTGCCTGTTCGGCGGGGACACGGCCGTGATCATGCCGAAGTTCGATCCGGACGCGATCTGGTCCGCGGTGCAGCGGCACAAGGTCAACGTGCTGTCGGTCATCGGCGACGCGATGGCCAGGCCGTTGATGGAGGCGCTGGCCGC
>DAIOWL010000384.1:1848-4786 GCA_036758545.1 Streptosporangiaceae bacterium
TGCTGTCGGTCATCGGCGACGCGATGGCCAGGCCGTTGATGGAGGCGCTGGCCGCCGGGACCTACGACACGTCCTCCTTGGTCTCCTTCAACTCCACGGCCGCGCTGTTCTCGCCCGCGGTCAAGGATGCGTGCATGAAGGCGCTGCCCACCGTGTTCATCAGCGAGGCGATCGGCTCGACCGAAACGGGCTTCGCGGGCATCGCCTTCGTCAGCGCGGATGACGAGCACCGGGGAGGTCCCACGGTCACGGCCGGCCCGGACGTCATCGTGCTGGGCGACGACGGCAAGCCGGTCGGTCCCGGCCAGGTGGGCCGGCTGGCCCGGGGCGGGCACGTGCCGCTCGGCTACTACAAGGACCCGGCCAAGACCAGCGCGATGTTCGCCGAGGTGGACGGGAAGCGGTACGCGATCCCTGGCGACATGGCGCGGGTGGAGGAAGACGGCACCCTGACACTGCTCGGCCGCGGCAACACCTGCGTGAACTCCGGCGGCGAGAAGGTCTTCCCCGAGGAGGTGGAGGGCGCGCTGAAATCCCACCCCGACGTGTTCGACGCGCTGGTCATCGGCATGCCCGACGACCGGCTCGGGCAGCGGGTCTCGGCGCTGGTGCAGCCCAGGCCGGGCGCGGAACCCGACCCGGCCGCGCTGCAGGAACACGTCCGCGGGCACATCGCCGGTTACAAGGTGCCCCGCAGCATCTGGCTCACCGGCACGATCCGGCGCACGGTGTCCGGCAAGGCCGATTACGCCTGGGCTCGCGACTACGCCGGCGCCCACGAGCCGGCCCTGGACACGCGCCGGTGAGCGGCCCCGTGAGGACCGCGCTGTGCGACCTGCTCGGCATCGAGCATCCCGTCGTCGGGTTCACCCCGTCCGAGCACGTCGCCGCCGCGGTCAGCCGGGCCGGCGGCCTGGGGGTGCTGGGCTGCGTCCGGTTCAACGACCCGGCCGAGCTGGACACGGTCCTGGACTGGATGGACCGGAACACCGGCGGCCGCCCGTACGGCATCGACGTGGTCATGCCGGCCCGGGTCCCGGCCGAGGGCGGCCAGCAGGACCTCAGCCAGCTGATCCCGCAGACGCACAAGGACTTCGTCGAGCAGACCCTGCTCAGGCTCGGGGTACCGCCGCTGCCGGACGACGCGCACGCCGCCGACGGCGTGCTCGGCTGGCTGCACTCGGTCGCCCGCAAGCACGTCGAGGTCGCGCTGGGCCACCCCGCGCGGCTGATCGCCAACGCGCTCGGCCCGCCGCCGCCCGACGTCATCGCCAGCGCGCACGAGCGCGGCATGCTGGTGGCCGCGCTGGCCGGGAAGGCCGAACACGCCCGCAGGCAGGTCGCCAGCGGCGTGGACATCGTGGTCGCCCAGGGCTACGAGGCGGGCGGGCACACCGGCGAGATCGCCACCATGATCCTGGTTCCCGAGATCGTCGACGCCGTGGGCGCCAGCGTCCCGGTCCTTGCCGCGGGCGGGATCGGATGCGGGCGGCAGGTCGCGGCGGCGCTCGCCCTGGGCGCGGTCGGGGCGTGGATGGGTTCGGCCTGGCTGGTCACGAGCGAGTACCAGCAGCTGTCCACGGCGCCCGCGGTGCAGCAGGCGCTGCTCGCGGCCACGAGCTCGGATACGACCCGGTCCCGTATCTACAGCGGCAAGCCCGCCCGGCTGCTGAAGAACCGCTGGACCGAGGCCTGGGAACACGAAGACGCCCCCGAGCCGCTCCGGATGCCGCTGCAGAACCTGCTGGTCAGCGAGGCGCACCAGCGCCTGATGCGGTCCGGGCAGCCGGACGTGGTGCCGATGCCCGCCGGGCAGATCGTCGGCCGGATGAACGAGATCAGGCCGGTCGCCGACGTGATGGCCGAACTCGTCCGGGAAACGAGCGAGGTCCTCGACCGCCTGAATGGCCTGCGATGATGGTGCGATGAGGATCAGCGTCTCGGCCGGCTACTGGTCGGCCGGCCCGCCGCCCGGCGCCGCGGACCTGTTCGAGGCGGCCGAACGCATCGGGATCGACCAGATCTGGACGGCCGAAGCCTACGGCAGCGACGCGTGGACCCCGCTGGCCTGGTGGGGCTCGCGCACCGAGCGGATCAAGCTCGGCACGGCGGTGTCCCAGCTGTCCGCCCGGCCGCCGGTCACCCTGGCCATGACCGCGATGACGATGGACCACCTCACCGGTGGCCGGGTGCTGCTCGGCATCGGCACCAGCAACCCCCAGGTGGTGGAGGGATGGTACGGCGAGCCGTATCCCCGGCCGCTGGAGCGCACCCGGGAGTACATCGACATCGTCCGGCAGGTCATCGCGCGCCGCGAACCGGTCAGCTACGACGGGAAGCACTACCAGCTCCCGCTGTCGCCCGACCGAGGGGGCACCGGCCTGGGTAAGCCGCTGCGCTCGATCCTGCACCCGTTCCGCACCGAGATCCCGATCTACCTGGGCGCCGAGGGCCCCAGGAACGTGGCCCTGGCGGCCGAGATCGCTGACGGCTGGAACGTCATCTTCTTCTCGCCCGCGATGAACGACTTCTACGCCGCCGCCCTGGCCGAGGGCTTCGCCCGCCCCGGCGCGCGGCAGAACCAGGAAACATTCGACGTGGTGGGCGGACCGCTGGCCATCATCGTCGACGATGACACCGAACGGGCGGCCGATCTCGTCCGCCCGACCCTGGCTCTGTACATCGGCGGGATGGGCGCCCGGGGTGTCAACTTTCACCACGAGGTATTCGTCCGGATGGGCTACGAGGCCGAAGCCCGCACCATCCAGGACCACTACCTGGCCGGGGACAAGAAGAGCGCGATCGCGGCCGTTCCCGCCAAGCTGGTCGAGGACGTGGCCCTGGTCGGCCCCTGGGCCAAGATCGCCGACGAGATCCAGCGCTGGAAGCAGACCATCCTGACCACGTTCTCGGTCAACTGCGACCCGCGCTACCTGGA
>DAIOWL010000384.1:4886-6683 GCA_036758545.1 Streptosporangiaceae bacterium
GCCTGGTCGGCGACCCGCTCGTTGTACCGCTTGATCGACTCGCCCCGGTTCGGGTTGAAGTCGTCGGTCGGGTGCGAGATCACCAGGTAGCTGCCCGACGGCAGCCCGGCGACCAGGCGGGAGACCAGCCCGGCCGGGTCCTGCTCGTCGGGGATGAACTGCAGGATCGCCAGCAGCATCAGGGCCACCGGCTGGCCGAAGTCCAGCGTCCTGGCCGCCCCGGCCAGGATCGCGTCCGGGTCGTGCAGGTCGGCCTGGATGTAGTCGCAGGCACCCTGCCGCGTGCTCTTCAGCAGGGCCTGGGCGTGCAGCAGCACGATGGGGTCGTTGTCGACGTAGACGATCCGGCTGTCCGGCGCCTCGCGCTGGGCGACCTGGTGGGTGTTGTCCGCGGCCGGGATGCCGGTGCCGACGTCGAGGAACTGCCGGATGCCGGCCTCCCCGGTCAGGTACCGCACCGCGCGGGCCAGGAACTTGCGGTTGGCCTGCACCGCCTGCGCCAGCTGCGGGTAGGCCTGCAGGGCCTGCTCGGCCGCCTCGCGGTCGGCGGCGAAGTTGTCCTTGCCGCCGAGCCAGTAGTCGTAGACCCGCGCCGGGTGCGCCCGGGTGGTGTCGATGCCTGGCGGTACCGTCTCCCCGTCCATCACGCGTGTCCCTTCAGGAGTCGCTCCCGCCTTCGTGTCACTTTGAGCCTATCCGGTGGCGAACGTCCCGCTAACGGCTTTTCTCGCTTGGTAATAGTGGTGATACCAGCGGACTTGACCTTGCCCCTGGGGCCGGCCCGAGCCTGATGGCACCGGGCGCCCGCCCGGCATGAGGAGGCACGCGTGGAGCTGATGACCAGTGGGGCATTCGCCCAGGCATCCGGCCTGTCGCGCAAGGCACTGCGCCTGTACGACGAACTCGGGCTGCTCCACCCGGCGCGGGTCGATCCGGACACGCTGTACCGGTTCTACCACCCGGGCCAGCTGGAGCAGGCCAGGCTCGTGGCCTGGCTGCGCCGGCTCGGCATGCCGCTGGCCGTCATCCGCTCGATCAGCGGGCTGCCGCCCGCCCAGGCCGCCGTCGAGCTGGCCGCGTACTGGGCCGCGGTCGAGGCGGAGATCGCGGCCAGGCGGGAGCTCGCCACCTTCCTCATCGGCTACCTGTCGGGAAAGGACCCGGGAAAGGACACGGCCATGAGCGATAACCAGGGGACGCTGACCGTCCGCTACGGAGTGCGCTCCGATATCGGCCTGCACCGCCAGGACAACGAGGACGCCGCCTACGCCGGAGCCCGGCTGCTCGCCGTGGCCGACGGGATGGGCGGCCACGCGGCCGGCGAGGTCGCCAGCGCGGCGGTCATCGACGCGCTGCGGCCGCTGGACATCCAGGTGCCGGCCGGCGAGCTGCTGAACGCGCTCGACCACGCGGCGCGCCGGGCCGACGCCGCGCTGCGCGATATGGTCCAGGCCAACCCCGCGCTGAACGGCATGGGCACCACGCTGACGGCGCTGCTCTGGTCCGGCTCCCAGCTCGGCCTGCTGCACATCGGCGACTCGCGGGCCTACCTGGTGCGCGACGGCGAGGTGTTCCAGATCACCCAGGACCACACGCTGGTGCAGTCGCTGCTGGACGAGGGCAAGATCACCGCCGAGGAGGTCGCCTCGCACCCGCAGCGCCTGCTGCTGCTGCGCGCGCTCACCGGCAGCCACAGCTCCCGGCCCGACCTCCAGCTGCGCCAGGCCCGCCCCGGCGACCGCTACCTGCTCTGCTCCGACGGCCTGCACGTGGTCGTGCCCCCCGATGCCATCTCCC
>DAIOWL010000385.1:0-6678 GCA_036758545.1 Streptosporangiaceae bacterium
ATGGCGCTGAGCCGGGTCTTCCGGCGCTTCTTCCTTCCATACCAGCCCGCGAGCTAGGAGCCAGTCATGGTCTTGTGGTGGATAGGCAACGTGATCTTGCTGGTCGTGGTGCTGCCGGTCGTCATCTTCCTGCTGAACCGCGTGCTCGCGGCGGTGGAGAGGATCCGGCACGCCACGGACGACATCCTGTCCGGCGGGGTGGCGCTCGTCGGCGAACTCACCGGCGTGCCGGAGGCCCTGGCCGTCACCGACACGACCGTCAAGGAAGTCTCCGTGGGAGCCGTCCGGTACGCCGGATCCGTCGCCAAGCTACTCGGTTAGCAGGAAGGAGAACAGCCATGCCAGCTGCCGCCTGGTTCACACTGATCGTCGCCGCGCTGATCATCGCGATCACCGCGGTGGGCCTGCTCCGGGTCATCTTCCACCTCCGGGCGATCCGCAAGACGCTGGTCGCGACCACCGGGGGAGTGCAGGCCGTTGCGAGCCTGACGAGCACCGTGCCGGACCGGCTGACTTCGGTCAACGCGAGCCTGAAGCCCGTCAGGGACTTCTGCGAGACGGTGTGAGGAGCCTGTTATGGAACCGCATGTCCTTGCCGCGGGCACCAGTACCACCGGCTGGGTGGTGGGCTACACCATCGGCATCGTCATCGTGCTCGTGGTGGTGGCACTCGTCGTGCCGATCCTGCTGCTGGCCCGCTCGATCGGCAACGAGGCGCCCAAGATCAACGACGCGCTGGGCGAGGCGGTGCAGAACACCGCGCCGCTCGGCGCGCTGCGCACCACGATCGAGCACGCCACGATCATCATCGGCGGCCTGCAGCGCGGCCGCGCCAGGCTGGGAGGGTAAGCGATGCACCATACGCTGGCCATGTCCTCGACCGAGCACAACCTGTGGACGATCGCCAACATCCTCGGCATCGTCGTGGTGGTCGCGGTCGCGGCTCTGCTGAGCCTGCTCATCTACCTGGTGAAGATCATCGACCGCCGTGTCGTCGCCGTCAGGGACACGCTCAAGTCGGCGGCGGCGAACACCTCGGACACCGTGCTGATCCCGCAGGTCGCCACCGGCGTCGAGGCCGTCCTCGCCGAGGGTCTGCAGCACCACCTGTTCCTCGGCCGCGTTCTCGGAAAGGTCAAGTCATGACCGGGCTCGTCGTGTGGACGGTCATCGACGTCCTGCTGCTGGTCGCCGGGCTGGCGTTCTACCTGTTCTGGGTGGGCACGCTGCTCACCCGCATCGCCGGCAACCTGGAGGAGTGCGCCGAGATCGTCCGCACCATCGTGGGTCACGCCAAGCTCATCGGGCCCGGGGTGGAGCACATCAACGAGACCGGCGGGGTGGTGGCGGGCGCGCTGCCGCTGCTGTACGGGATGGCCGAAGGCATCGTGGCCGGCGTCACCCCCAGGCCCGAGGCGCCCGCGGTACCCGAGCCGGCCCGGCCCGCGTCGGGGACGCGCCGCTCGCGCCTGCTGGACGCGGTCGGCTTCGCCCCGAAGACCTGACAGGCGCTAAGGGCTAGCCGGGCGCGCTCTCTGGTCGCGCCGGGTCCTTGGCCAGGCCGGGGGAGGACGAGGTGGTCCCGCCGATCCACTCGTCCTTCCACGCCTGGTCGAACTGCTGGTCGTTGCACCGGGGCTGGTAGATCGCGGTCAGCTCCCTGGCGATCTGCTCCCGGTGCGGCCTGCCTCCGCCGGGCACCTCGTAGGTGCAGATGTAGACCTTCCACCTGGATCCGGCGCGCTTGATCCAGCAGTGCGCGCGCGGGTGCTGGAACGGGAACCGCTCGGCCGACAGGTCGTCGGAGTGGCCCACGTAGATGACCGCGTACCGGTCCGGCCGGGCGTCCGGCTCGGGCTTGTAGGCGATCGCGTACACCGCTGCCGCGGCCGGGGCAGTCCACCCGGCCAGCAGCCGGGGCCCTTCGAACGGGTAGCCGGCCAGCGAACCGAGCCGGATCATCCGGCGGCGTCCTCGTCCTCGCCGACCGCTTCGGTCCGCGTCAGCGGGCCCGTCGGCAAGCCTGCCGTCCGGGCCGCTTGCCAGAACTCCGCGGTGGCGCGCTCGATCGCCTCCTCGCGGCTGGCTGCCTCCACGATCAGCTGCGCGCCGAACCGGCTGGTGCCGATGCCAGTGGCGATGCCGCCGCTGGCCGCGACCGCGTCAGCCAGCTCGACCACCTGCTCACGGGTCAGCACGCGGCCGCCCTCGGCCTCGATCCCGACGCTCCACCTCACAGCACGCTCACTACTGGCACGGTCCCAGTTAAGCACCCGCGTGCCGGGAGCCGACGGCGGACCAGGCCCGGGGACCAGGCCCCAGGACCAGGCCGGGGACTAGCCCCTGGCGTGCCGGCGACCGGGCCCAGATAGCGCGGATTGAAGCCGGCGATCGCTTCTTTCAGCTCGTCGCTCGGCTCACCGTAAACGCTCATTCAGGTCGCCGCCGCGACTGCCGCCCCCTGAAAGGCACGGGTGACGGCGGCCGCGCGGCTGGACACCTGAAGTCGTGCGTAGATGTTCTCCAGGTGCTTGCGTACGGTGCCTTCGGACACGCCCAGCCGCCGTGCGATCTGGCCATTGGTCAGACCCTCGGCCACGAGGCGCAGGATCTCCCAGTGCCGGGCGGTCAGCGCCGGGATGCCGCGGCGGCGCGCTTCCGCCTCCGCGTACGCCTCCTGCAGGTGCGGGCGCAGCAGGGCGAGCAGGGCGCGGTCGCGTTCGGTGAAATCCCCGCCCGGGCCCCGGAAGAGCATCAGCCGCACCGTGCGCCCCGGTCCGCCCGGAAGGCACAGCATGATCTCGTGATCGTACCCGGCTGGCCGCAGGTAGTCGCAGTACATGCCGGTCGCGTGCCACTGGCGGGCGCTGTAGAAATCCGAGACCCGCGTGACGCTGCGCAGGTCACCGGAGCGCTCGGGATACGAACACGGCAGGGAGTCCCAGAAGTGGGTCCAGAACGCATCCATGTCGCCGTCCCCGGTCGCGGGGATCCCCTGCCCGAACCACACCGCCTGCTGCTGGCTGTCCAGGCCGAAGAACGATATCTCGTCGCAAGGCACCTGCTGCATCAGGTGCTCGAACAGGGACAGCGGCAGGCCGTCTCCCGGGTCGTCGGCGCGATGGTCGCTGACGATGCTCAGCAAGCCGAGCAGATCGTGCTCACTCACCCTGACCGGAACCGTCATCGCGGTCCCCTCTCTCGCGAAACTCCGCGGTTATGACCTACACGCTAGCCGGGACGGACGGAACGCGGCCATACGCCGAACGTCGAATAGCGCGATGCCGGGATGGCCCGAACACTGGTGAGCAGTTCGATTCGCAACCGGAGGGGAATTCATCATGATCCGTCTTCACCAACCCAGCGTGGTCCTGCCGCTGCCGGGCGATGCAGGCCCGCTACCAGCTCACCCCGTCGATCCTGTGGTTAGCACGCTGGTCGTCGGCGGGATGCCCGGCTGGCAGATCGCCTTGATCGCGATCGCGGCATCGCTGCTCGCGGCGACAGCCGCCGTGCTCGCCTACCGGGCCTGGACGATCCGGGTCAGGCTGCGTACGGTTCGGCCGTGAGCACGGCGTTCGGTCAATTCAGGGTGGGCAGCACGGCGGCGAGCTTTTCCAGGCTGGCCAGGTCGTGCCCGGACAGCAGCAGGTCGATGTGCGGCGCGGCCACCATCATCCCGAGCGTGCTCGGCCGGAAGGACCGGTCGTCGCCCTTGTGCGGGTTCAGCCAGACCAGCCGGTGGCACAGCCGGGACAGCCGCTCCATCGCCGCGGCGAGCACCGCGGGGTCCCCGCGGTCGAGCCCGTCCGAGCAGATCACCACGATGCCGCCCCGGCACAGCCCGCGGCGCGCCCAGCCGCGGACGAAGGCGTCCAGGCTGTCCCCGATCCTGGTCCCGCCGTCCCAGTCGAAGGCCGCCCGCGCCGCCCGTTCCAGCGCCTCGTCCGGGCGGCGGCACGTCATCGCCCCGGTGACCCGGGTCAGCCGGGTGCCGAAGCAGAAGACCTCGACGCGCCCGGCGGACCGCCCCGTCGATCGCAGGGCCGAGTGCGCGAACTGCAGCAGGCTGCGCGAGTAGTCGGCCATCGACCCGGAGATGTCCAGGATCAGCACCAGCGGCCGCAGCCGGACCTTCCGCCGCCGCCAGTACAGCCGGGCGGGTTCGCCCTGCATCCGCAGGGACTCCCGCACGGTCCGGCGGGGGTCGGGACGCGGACCGGAAGACCGGGCCGGCGCGGTGCGCCGGGTCCGGCGGCGCGGCGGCGTGAGCCGGATCCTGGCCATGATGCGGCGCAGCGCCGCGAGCTCCTCGGGCGTGCAGGCCGGGAACGACTTGTGCTTGAGGGCCTCGACGTCGGAGGCCATCCAGCCGAGCACGGCCTCGTCCTGTTCGCCGGAATCACCGGGCTCGACCGCCGGGATCGCCAGCGCGCCCTGGGCCTGCACCGACGCATGGAGCATGAGGCTCAGCTCCTCGTCCGGAACCTCGGTGCCGAGGAAGAACCGGCGGAACACCTCGTCGTACCGGGCGATGTCGTCGCGCCGGCTCACCAGCGTGGCCCGCCCGGCCCAGTACAGGTCGACCAGGTCGGACGGGTCCAGCCTGGCCAGGGCCGAACAGTAGACCAGCACGTCGCCGGAGCCGACCGCGAGCCCGGCCGTGCGGAGTTCGGCGGCAAACCGGACGAGCAGCGCAGTGAAGGGGTGCTCAGGCACCGGAGGTGATCTCTTCCAGGTTGTCCTGCACCACCTCGAGGTCGTCGCGGTCCTTGACCACCGCGCCGAGCGTGTCCCGCGCGTTGCCTGGGTTCAGGTCGGTCTCGCCCAGGAAGTCCAGCGTCCGGGCCCAGTCGATGGTCTCCGCCACTCCCGGCGGCTTGGCCAGGTCGAGCTCGCGGAGCCGGTGCACCGCCGCGACCACCTTGCGGGCCAGCGCCGCGGACACGCCCGGCTCCCGGATCAGGACGATCTCGACCTCCCGTTCGGCGGCCGGGTAGCCGATCCAGTGGTACAGGCAGCGACGTTTCAAGGCATCGTGCAGCTCGCGGGTCCGGTTGGAGGTCAGCACCACCAGCGGCGCGCTCTGCGCCGTGACCGTGCCGATCTCGGGGATGCTGATCTGGAAATCCGAGAGCAGCTCGAGCAGGAAGGCCTCGAACTCGTCGTCGGCCCGGTCGATCTCGTCGATCAGCAGCACCGCCCGGTCACCGGCCCTGACCGCCTCGAGCAGCGGCCGTTCCAGCAGGAACTTCGGGCCGAACAGCTTGTCTACCGCGTCGTCGCCGGCCAGCTGGTGCTCGGACAGGGCCCTGATGTGCAGCATCTGGCGGGCGTAGTCCCATTCGTACAGCGCCTGGTTGGTGTCGATGCCCTCGTAGCACTGCAGCCGGATCAGCTTGCGGCCGAACGCCGACGCCATCACCTTGGCGACCTCGGTCTTGCCGACCCCCACCTCGCCCTCGAGCAGGACCGGGCGGTTGAGCGACAGCGCCACGAACAGCGCCGTGGCCAGGCCGCGATCGGCCAGGTAGCCGCCCTGCCGCAGGGTCTCGGTCAGCTCGCCTACGGTGACCGGGCTCGCCATCCGTTAGGACTCAGACCCGAGAATCAGGTCCCGCACGCTGCCCGCGCCGGGGTCCAGCTTGCCCTCGCGGGCCAGCTGGGTCCGCCAGGCCAGCCGCAGGTCGCCGTCGGTCTCCTCGGCCAGCCCGTCGAAGCCCACGTCGGTCATCCGCTTGCAGGATCTGGTGGTGCCGCAGGCTTCGTCGACGTCCTCGGCGGCCTGGCCCCGGGCGCTCCATACCTCGCGGAGCACCTCGAGGGCTTCTTCGGTGTTGCCACTCATATATCGACTGTAGGTCCCGGTCGCGGTCAAGGCGACCGCGGATTAAGAGAAGGCTTATAGGCCCGAACGGGCCTGGTGGCTGTCTCAGCCTTCCAGCGCGCCTCGCATGGGCTGGAGCTTGA
Source organism: Streptosporangiaceae bacterium (assembly GCA_036758545.1). Lineage (GTDB taxonomy): Bacteria > Actinomycetota > Actinomycetes > Streptosporangiales > Streptosporangiaceae > Palsa-504. Next base: position 5,971 of record DAIOWL010000385.1, read on the forward strand.
CCAGGGTCTCTGCGAGCTCGGCGGCCGGCTCGGAGCCCGCCACGATGCCGCAGCCGGCGAACAGCCTGGCGGTGCGTCCGGATAGCTGCCCGCACCGCAGCGCGATGCCCCACTCGCCGTTCCCGCTGGCGTCCACCCAGCCGACCGGCCCGGCGTACCGCTCCCGGTCCATGTGCTCGAGGTCACGGATCACTTCGAGCGCGGTTACCGCCGGGGTGCCGCAGACGGCGGCCGGCGGGTGCACCGCGGCGGCCAGCGCCAGCGCCGACCGCGGCGCCGTGCCGTCGGCCAGGATGCCGCGCACCCGGGTGCCGAGGTGCTGCAGGTTCGGGAACTTCAGCAGGGACGGTCGCGCCTCGACGTCGAGCGTCTGGCACAGCGGCCCGAGCGCCTCGCGTATCGAGTCGACCGCGTAGGCGTGCTCCTCGTTGTTCTTCGCCGAGGCCAGGAGTTCCTCGCCCAGCGCCTCGTCTTGCGCCGGGTCGGCCCCGCGCGGCAGCGTGCCGCCGAGCACCAGCGCGCTGACCTGGTTCCCGGCCCGCCTGACGAGCAGTTCGGGGGTGGCGCCGATCATCCCGTCGCAGGAGAACGTGAAGCAGTCCGGATAGCGGAGGGCCAGCCGCCGCAGCAGCACCCGCGCGTCGATGGGCTCGTCGGCGGTGGCGAATACGTCGCGGGCGAGCACCACCTTGCGCAGGCCGCCCGCCC
>DAIOWL010000386.1:0-2663 GCA_036758545.1 Streptosporangiaceae bacterium
GCAGCCTGCCCCCGGCTGGTTGCAAACCGGGATTAGCGTGGTTGATCCGGGCTCTGCGGTTGATTAGGGGGTCCAGGATGCACCGGATCAACCACATAGCCCGAATCCGCCACGTTATCCGGGTCGGCCGATGCCTCAGGTGACGCATGAACCTCATGAGTCGCTAGCGACCGGGCGCTTGCTCGCTTACGAGGGCGCGCCCCGGGTTTAGCGTGGAGGATCTGGCCTGCGTGGAGGATCTGGTACTCCCTGGGGTAGATCCTCCGCGTAAGCCATTTTCTCCACACTATTTTCGAAGGCTGTTGCAGAAAGGCACCAGCGTGCTCGGATAACGCGAGCCGGTCCGGCACGGCCTGCCTACTGGGTGGCTACGGCGAGCAGGCGGCGCAGGTAATCGGCCCAGGCGGCGTCGCCCGCTATCCGGATCGCGTCGTCTCCGGCCCGGCCCCACAGCCAGCGCAGCACGTTCCCGGCCGGGCCGTCGATCACCACCCGCGGATCGTCGCTGGCCCCGTCTTCGACTTCCACCGCCTGCGGCGACGGGCGGACCGTCCAGGCCGACTGGCCCGCGGCGACCGTGATCTCGCCCGGCCCGGCCAGGTGACCGCCCTCTATCTCGGCGAAGTCCTCCGGCCAGGTGACCGAGCCGTAGGCGAGCATCCGCTTGAGCACCTCGTCGACGCCGTCGGCCGCGAGGTCGTCGGGCACCGGGGTGATGGGCAGGCCGGCCGCAAGCTCGGCGTCGATCCGGTGGATCACCGTCTCCTGCGCCATCCTGCGGATCCAGAAGCCCACGGTCTGGTCGGGGCCGTACCAGGTCGGCGCGGCCTGGGCGGGCCCGCGGGTGCGGAATTCGGCACGCAGCGCGCCGTAGGCCCGGCCGAGTGCGGCCAGCGGCGCCTCGGCGGCTAGCGACGGCGGCGGCCACTCCTCCGGCTCCTCCCCCGTGCGCATCAGCGTCACCTTGTGCAGGTACACCTCGGCGACGTGGCGCACCAGGTCGGACACTGTCCAGCCGGGGCAGCTCGGCACGGTCGCGGTGAGCTCGGCGGCCGACGCCGCGTCGCGCAGGTCGCCGTAATCCGCGGCCAGGCACTGCAGAAACCGAGAATCCTCCATGCCGGTACTCTGCCACGGCTCGCGGCAGCGCCGGGGCCGTCACCTCGCCCGTTCGGGGCCAAAATAGGCGTGTGCGGCGGACAGCGATGAGCGGTGCCACGGCTGTGCGGTCCCTCCGGCCCTTGAGCGCCGTAGTCGTGCCCGAGTGGCTGGCCGAGGTGGTGCGGCCGCGGCGGGCCCCGGTGCCGTGGCCGGAGATGGCACGCGCGGCGCTGGCGATCTGCGTTCCCCTGTCGGTGGCATACGCGGCTGGCCGGACCTCGCTCGGCGTGCTGCCCGCGACGGGCGGGCTGCTCGGCACGCTGGCGGACGCGGGCGGACCGTACCTGAACCGGGTGAAGCGGGTCTGCAGCGCGGCGGTGTTCGGTGGCGCGGCCGGGCTGGCCATCGGCGCGGTGACCCACGGGCACGGCTGGCTCGCCGTGGTGGCCCTGGTCGTGGTGGCCGGGGTGTCCGGGCTGCTCAGCGCGCGCGGCGACATCGGCTCGGTCACCGGGCTGCAGCTGCTGGTCTACACCTCACTGGGCGCCGGGCCGATCGGGGCGCTGCGGCCGGTCTGGCACACGGCGGCCGGGTTCCTGGCCGGGGTCGTCTGGGCCCTGATCCTGATCCTGCCCGGCTGGCTACGCGCGCCGTACGGGCGGGAGCAGCGCGACGTGGCCGCGGTGTACGACGCGCTGGCCGGGCTGCTCCGCTCCGTGGGCGGGGACGAGTTCACCGCCCGGCGGCAGGCGCTGACCGGCGCGCTGAACACCGCGTACGACGAGCTGCTGACGGCCAGGTCCACCGCGACCGGGCTGAACCGGCGGCGGGCCCGGCTGCTCGGCGTGCTGAACGCGAGCCATCTGATGGCCGAGGCGGCGGTCGCGGTGGGCTTGGCCGGGATCCGGCCGCCGCCGCTGGTCATCGACCTGGTGTCCAGGCTGGCCGACGCGATCAGGACCGCGTCCCCGCCGCCGATGATCCCGCCGGCCTGGAGCGACAGCCCGGCCATGCTGACGCTGCGCGACGCCATGGCCGAAACGGCGCGGGCGATGTCCAGGGACTGGTATCGGGCCTGGCCGCTGGCCCGCCGGACCCTGACCTCCGGGCAGGTCAACTGGATGTTTACGCTGCGGCTGATGGCCTGCATGGGCGCGGCCGGCCTGGTGAGCGAGGTGCTGCCGCTGCAGCGGTCGTACTGGGTGCCGCTGACCGTCGCCATCGTGTTCAAGCCGGACTACGGCTCGGTGTTCGCCCGGGCGCTGCAGCGCGGGATCGGGACCGTGGTGGGCGCGGTGGCCGGGGCGGTGCTGCTGGCGCTGGTGCACGGGGCCTGGCTGCTGATCCCGTTCGCGGTGCTCGCCGCGCTGCTTCCGTTCGGCCGCAGCCGGAACTACGGGTTGCTGGCCACGTTCCTGACCCCGCTGGTGGTCGTGCTGATCGACCTGCTCAACCCGGGAGGCTGGCGGCTAGCCGAGGACCGGCTGATCGACACGCTGATCGGCTGTGCGATCGTGCTGCTGATCGGGTTCGCGCCGTGGCCGATGAGCTGGTACTCGCAC
>DAIOWL010000386.1:2763-6675 GCA_036758545.1 Streptosporangiaceae bacterium
CCGGGCCGCCGGCCCGGTCGCGGATGCGGCGGTCCACCTACCGGGCCCTGGCCGACCTGCGGGCCGAGTTCCAGCGCACCATGTCCGAGCCGCCGTCGATCAGCAGGCGCGCGACCGCCTGGTGGCCCGCGGTGGTCGCGCTGGAACAGGTGATGGACGCGGGCACCGCGACCGCGCTGGCTGTGAGCCGCGGCGCGCAGGTGTCACCGTCGGGCGTCCGGCAGTTGTCCGACGCGCTGCGGGCGGTGAGCGAGGCGGCAGCGACAGGTTCGGCGCTGGCGGAGACACCGGAACTGCCGGACGACGAGACGCTCAGCCCGGTCACCGACGCGGTCCGGGCGCTGCTCGGGGTGCTCGGCACTGGTGAGCGGCTTACCGTGTTAGGCCGGGCTGGCCGTGGTCGGTTGGTCGGCTGGCCACGGTCGGGCTGGCCGTATCGGATTGGTCGGGCTGGCCGGATTCGAACCGGCGACCTCCGCGACCCAAACGCGGCGCGCTAGCCAAGCTGCGCTACAGCCCGTACCTGGCTGAGTGTAGCGGCTGTCCCGGCATGTTCGCTGTCCGTACGGGCAGCGGCCCGGCCGTTCCGGGTTCGGTGCTGCTTAGCCATCGTGCCCGGCAGGCGTCGCGCGAGCGCGGGATACGAGCCAGTCACATCAGCTCCACCAGCCCCGTATTTCGAGTCAGCTGAAGTTGATCATGAAGATCGGTCCGCGGCCGAACGACATGGAACCCGGCTTTCACCGCGCCAGGACGCACTGGATCCGGGGGTTCATGGCGTTCGGCTGGCCCGACGCATACGAGCGTGGGTTACGGGGTGGTGAAGTGGTAGCCGGCGTCCAGGAGTCGGGGGAGGACGATCTTCAGGGCGGCCACGGTCTGGGCGCGGTTGCCGCCGCCGTCGTGCTCGAGGATGATCGAGCCGGTCCTGGTGTTGCGCATGATGTTGGAGACGATGGCGGCCACGCCGGGGCGGGACCAGTCGCGGGGGTCGACCGACCAGTCGAGCGGGGTCATCCCGGTCTGTGCGCACTGCCCCAGGACGGCCGGGGACCAGGCGCCGTAGGGCGCGCGGAACAGAGCCGGGACCCGTCCGGTCGCATGGTGGATGGCGCCGGTGGCGCGGCCGATCTGGTCGGCGACCACGGCCGGGGGCAGGTGCGCCAGGTTGAGGTGGGACCAGGTGTGGTTGGCGATCTTGTGGCCCGCGGCCTCGACCTCTCGGACCAGGTGGGGGTAGGCGTGCACCTCCAGGCCGATCATCGAGAACGTCGCGGTCACCCGGTACTTCTCCAGCAGCCCCAGGACCTGCGGGGTGTACTCAGGGCTGGGCCCGTCGTCGATGGTCAGCGCGATGCGCTTGCGTCCGTCATGGATGTGGAACACGGGCTGATCCGGGTGACCATGGCGGCCCTGGTGCGGGTGGGCCCGGGCTAGCCGGGCGCGGGCCGGTGCCGGGTGTGGCGTCGCCGTGGGGTGCGGGGACGCGGACGGCGCCGAACGGGCGGGCGTGGGGTGCACAGACACCGGATGGGCCTGCGAGGATACCTCGGCGTGCTGGGAGGGGTCCTTCCAGAATCTGGTCAGCAGCGCCACTCCCCCGACGATCAGAACCGCCCTGCGGGTTGCCTTCCCCGTGGCCACCTGCCGCCCCCAGATGATCTCGACCCTGAACCGCCCGTTTTGGGCGCTAAAGATGACGACTGCATCGTGATGCATTCGGTTGTACCGAATACTCTAAGGTAACCGGGCGCACGCGGTGCGTAAGTGGCGAAATGACCTGGGTACCCGGCATGGTCGCGGTTCAGATCGCGTTGAGTCAGAATCCCCCGGGGCGACGTGCTAGACCTGTGCCATGCCCAGGCTGACCGTGACCGGGACCAACATCGACGCGCCGGACGCCAACGCGCTCGCGGATTTCTACCGGCGCCTGCTCGGCTGGACGACGCGCACGGAAGAGCCTGGCTGGGTCGTGATCCAGCCGGGCGCCAGTGACCAGGCACGTAGCGGGACGCTGAGCTTCCAGACCGAGTCGCATTACGTCCGCCCCGTCTGGCCGGCCGGACCGGGTGACCAGCAGATGATGATGCACCTGGAGATCAAGGTCGACGACCTCGAGGCGAGCGTCGCGCACGCGGTAGCGCAGGGGGCGACGCTGGCCGAATTCCAGCCGCAAGAGGACGTGCGGGTCTGCCTCGATCCCGCGGGACATCCCTTCTGCTTGTACTTGTAGCAGCGCACGGCGTTTCGCGGTGACTTGAGTCACCGGAATCTCTACTCTTAGTTGCCTGGCGGCCAGCGCGACTTCCCCCACAGCGAGGCAGCTTCATGAGCAAGCATGGATCGGCGAGGGTGGTTTTCGCGGGCGCGGCTATCGCCGCGACCCTGGCCCTGGCCGGGTGCGGCGGCGTGCCGAAGGGCACCAAGCCCGACGTACCCGGCGAGAACGCCGGAGGCACCGGCGCGGCGGCCGCGACCTCCCGGCTTTCCAGCACCGCACCGCTCACCACGCGGCCCAATACGCTGCAGGGCGCGGCGGCGGCGAAGTCGTTCGCGAAGGCCAACTCGATCCCGTTCCCTGTCGCCGTCGGGAACACGTGGACCTACCAGACACAGGTCGGCGGCCAGACCGGTCGGACCACGAACAGGATCGTCGCGGCCGGGCCCAGCTCGGCCGGGTACCGGGTGACGGTGTCCTCGACCACCGACGTCGGCGGATCGGCGAGCACCGTGGTGCCCGTCTACACCTTCTATCCGAACGGGACCATCGGCTATCCGGTCCCCCAGGTCACCGGCGTGCCCGTGACGGGTACCGACATCCGCTGGCCGGATACCGCAGGCCTGGCGTCCGGCAAGGTCTACCACTCCACGCTGCATATCCAGGGCGGGGACGCGGACGTCACCGTCCAGGGCGCCGGCACGACGTCGGTCAGCGTCCCGGCCGGCACCTACCGGGCCAGCGTGGTCAAGGCGACGATCACCGCGCAGGGGCAGACCGTCGAGGTCACCGTCTGGATCGCGCAGGGCACCGGCCCGGTGAAGACCGAGGTGGTGATCCGCGCCCCGGGCGGGACCGGGCTCACCACGAACGAACTACTGTCGTTCACCAAGGCGGTCAGCGTCATAGGGGACGGCAGCTGACCGTCGGCGGGGCAGGAACCCGGCCCGTTCGGGCCAAAGGTCGCTAGCGGGATTCCTCCGAACGGTCCTCGGCCCACAGCGTATGGAACGTGCCGTCGCGGTCCGTACGGCGGTACGTGTGCGCGCCGAAGAAGTCGCGCAGGCCCTGGACCAGGGCGGCGGGCAGGCGTTCGGCCCGCAGCGCGTCGTAGTAGGCCAGGGCGGCGGAGAAGCCGGGCACCGGGATGCCGAGCCGGACCGCGGTGGCGACCACGTTGCGCCAGGCCTCCTGGGCGTCGGCGAGGTCTTTGCTGAAGTCCTCGTCGGTCAGCAGCGTGGGCAGCTCGGCGTTGTTCTCGTAGGCGGCGCGGATGCGGTCGAGGAACGCGGCCCTGATGATGCAGCCGCCGCGCCAGATGACGGCGATCTGGCCGAGGTCGAGGTCCCAGTCGTACTCCTGGCTGCCGACGGCCATCATGTGCCAGCCCTGGGCGTAGGAGACCAGCTTGGATGCGTACAGGGCCTGCTCGATCTGGTCGGCGAACTCGGCGGCCTCGGCGGGCGTGGTCTTGGGGCCGGGCAGGCCGCGGGCCGCGTGGCGCAGGTCGGCGTGGCCGGAAAGGGAGCGGGCGAAGACCGCCTCGGCGATGCCGCTCACCGGCACGCCCAGGTCGAGCGCGTCCTGGACGGTCCAGCGGCCGGTCCCCTTTTGTTCGGCCTGGTCGAGCACGATGTCGACGAAGGGCTTGCCGGTGCCGGCGTCGGTGTGAGCCAGGACCTCGGCGGTGATCT
>DAIOWL010000387.1:0-6651 GCA_036758545.1 Streptosporangiaceae bacterium
TGCGGGGAGCGCAGCCAGCGGGCGGCCTGACCGGACGCGTCACGGGACGGCGGGGCCGGCACGTAGCTGTCCCGGCAGTGCCAGCGCAGGCCCGCCACGACGCTCTCCGGCTCGCTGTCGAGGCCGCACGACCACCACTCGTCCTCGTCCGCGGGTGAGCCCCTGGTCATCACGAAGAACAGCATCCGCTCCTGGCCGACCACGGCGACCGGGCCCACGGCCACGTCGGCCGCATCCAGCCGCTCGAGCGCTGCGGATCCGGCCGGCACCGGCAAGTCCAGCACATCAAAAACCCGGCCGGTGACGAGTATCACGTTCGCATCCGGCCGGGTCTCCCACCAGCCCTGGATCACATTGAGATCTACGGTCGCCTGCATCTGCCAGGCCGACGAGGTGGGGTGCGCGCCCGGCGCGGGGCATCCCATCCGGTCGCATGAGCACGCGCGGCCCGGTTCCATCGCGGCGAGCGTGCCGCGGTAGGCATGGGCGCCGAGGCACACTGGCCAGCCCATGGACGCGTATTGCGCCGCCACGTCGCCGGGGGGCTGGTGGCGTTCCGCACCCCGGCCGCGTACCCGGCGGCGTCGTACCGCGTCGACCATAGACTCCTGCCGCTCCTGCCGTTGGCTGCCGCGCGAATGAGGGGATGACCCCGCCAGGACTGCTTGTCCTTCCGCGCAAGATACCGCAGATACCGAACGAGGCCGGGTATCACGGCCCGAAGCTCTCTGTTACCTATCGTAGGGCATAAACCACAGGCCGTTCGGTCCATTACCCAAGCTCTGACCTGAGCCGCCCAGCGACCTCGGCCGCCCAGTAGGTCAAGATGATGCTCGCGCCCGCCCGCCGGATCGCCGTGAGCGTCTCGGCAATGACCCGGTCGCGTTCCAGCCAGCCGTTGGCCGCCGCCGCCTCGACCATCGCGAACTCGCCGCTGACCTGGTAGGCCGCCACCGGTACGGTCGCCGAGTCCGCGACCCGCCTGATCACGTCCAGGTAGGCCAGGGCCGGCTTGACCATCACCATGTCGGCGCCCTCGGCGATGTCCAGCGCTACCTCGCGGAGCGCCTCCGCGGCGTTCGCCGGGTCCTGCTGGTGGCTGGCCCGGTCGCCGAACGCGGGCGCGCCCTCGGCGGCCTCGCGGAACGGGCCGTAGAAGCCGGACGCGTACTTGGCCGAGTAGGCGCAGATCCCGACGTCGCCGTGACCCGCGGCGTCCAGTGCCGCCCTGATCGCCGCCACCTGGCCGTCCATCATCCCGCTCGGCGCGACCACGTGGGCGCCCGCCTCCGCCTGGGCGACCGCGATCGCGGCGTACCGCTCGAGGGTGGCGTCGTTGCTGACGTCGCCGTCCTCGGTGAGCAGGCCGCAGTGGCCGTGATCGGTGTACTCGCACATGCACAGGTCGGCGAAGACGACGCAGTCGTCGCCGACCTCGGCGCGCAGGTCGGCCAGGGCGAGCTGGGAGATGCCCGCGGGGTCGTCGGCGGCCGAGCCGCGGCCGTCCTTGACCGCGGGCACGCCGAACACGATCAGGCCGCCGACGCCGGCCCCGGCCGCCTCCGCGGCCGCCTTGCGCAGGCTGTCCCGGGTGTGCTGGACGACGCCGGGCATCGAGCCGATCGGCTGCGGCTCGCTGATGCCCTCCTTGATGAACACCGGCAGCACAAGCTCGCGGGGGCGCAGCGAGGTCTCGGCCACCAGGGCGCGCAGGGCGGGTGTCCGCCGCAGCCGCCGGGGACGAGCCACGGGGAAGCTAGCGCTCACGTGTCAATTCCTCCCTAACGGCCGGATGTATCTGCCCTAGCGCAGCCGTCGCCGGGCACCGCGGCGGCGCTCGCTCGGCCGGCGAACCGGTTCTCCCGCACTGACAGCCGCGTCCCGCAGCCCGGCGCCGTACTCGGCCACCGCCTCGACCAGCGCCGTCATCGACGGCCTGGGCGCGGTCACGTCGACGCGCAGCCCGAACTCGGCCGCGGTCTTGGCGGTCTGCGGGCCGATCACCCCGATCACCGTGACGGCGTGCGGCTTGCCGGCGATGCCGACCAGGTTCCGCACGGTGGAGGACGAGGTGAACAGCACGGCGTCGAAACCGCCGCCCTTGATGGCCTCGCGGATCGGCGCGGGCGGGGGTGCGGCGCGCACGGTGCGGTAGGCGGTGACGTCCTCGGCCTCCCAGCCCAGGTCGATCAGCCGCGCCAGCAGGGTCTCGGTGGCGATGTCCGCGCGCGGCAGCAGCACCCGGTTGATCGGGTCGAGCAGGTCGTCGTACGGCGGCCAGGCCGCGGCGAGGCCCTCGGCCGACTGGTCGCCGTCGGGCACCAGGTCCGGCCGGATGCCGAAGTCGAGCAGCGCCGCCGAGGTCTGCTCGCCGACGGCGGCCACCTTGACGCCGGCGAACGCCCGGGCGTCCAGGCCGTACTCCTCGAACCGCTCCCGTACCGCGCGGACCGCGTTCGCCGAGGTGAAGGCGACCCACTGGTACCGGCCGGTGACCAGGCCCTTGACCGCGCGCTCCATCTGCTGCGGCGTGCGCGGCGGCTCGACCGCGATCGTCGGCACCTCTTCCGGCACGGCGCCGTACTCCCGGAGCCGCTGTGACACCACCGCGGCCTGCTCCTTGGTCCTGGGCACCAGGACCCGCCAGCCGAACAGCGGCTTGGTCTCGAACCAGGACAGCTGGTCCCGGGCCGCCACCGCGTCGCCGACCACGGCGATGGCCGAGCCCCTGGTATTGGCCAGGGACACCCCGGCCGCCTTGAGGTCGGGCCCGATCCGGCCCAGGCTGGTGACCACGGTCTGCTGCGCGCTCGTCGTGCCGTCCCAGGTGATGGCCAGCCTGGTGCCCTCCGGCCAGCCCGCCGCGATCAGCATCTTGCCCAGGTCGGCCGGTGCCGCGTCGGCGCCGAGCACGACCAGCGTGGCCGGGCTGTACGCGATCTGGCTCGCCTCGGCGGCGTTGATGATGCGCAGCTCGCCGTTCCGCTCGCTGGCGAGCGGGATACCAGCGTAGGCCGGGACCGCGGTGGCGACCGGCAGGCCGGGCACGATCTCGAACCTGACCCCAGCCTTGGCATAGGCCGCGGCGTCCGCGACCGCACCGTTCAGCAGCGGATCGCCGGGGAACAGCCGGACCGCGAGCTGGCCGCCCTTGGCCGCCTGCACCAGCGCGCGAGCGGATCCAGCCCCGTCGGCCGGGTCGGCCAGGACGGCGCCGGAGCTCATGTGGCGCCGCGCCGCCAGCTCCAGGCCGGCTCCGGCGACGACGAGACTGGCCTGGCCGAGTAGCTCGGCCGCCCGCACCGTCAGCAGTCCCTCGTCACCGGGGCCCGCACCGACCAGCGCGACCCATCCCTGTGCTGCTTCCTTGCTAGCGCTCACTGCACATCATTCCTGGTGTTCGCCTGTCCCTCTGACACGCTGATGAGATCTGAAGCCCCGGACCGCAGCAGCTCCGCGGCCAGGTCCCGGCCGAGCTGCCAGGCATCGGCGACGGGGGCGCCGCCGTGCGCGCGCAGCGTGCGGCTTCCGTCCGGGCTCATGACGGCCGCCTGCATCCGCAGCTGTGCGGCTCTGCTCCCCGGGGGGACGACCCCCCCAGACCCCCCCGCAGCGGTGACCGCATAAGCGCCGATGGGCGCGCTGCAGCCGGCCTCGAGCGCCTCCAGCAGGCTGCGCTCGGCGGTCGCCGCGGCCATGCTGGCCTCGTCGGTCACTGCCTGCAGTAGCGCCGCCAGCTCGGCGTCGTCCGCGCGGCATTCGACCGCGAGCGCGCCCTGGCCGGGAGCGGGGAGCATCTCGTCCGGCTCGAAGACCTGCGTGATCGCACCGACATGGCCGATCCTGGCCAGGCCGGCGTAGGCCAGCACCACCGCGTCGAGCTCGCCCTCGCTCACCTTGCCCAGCCTGGTGCCGGCGTTGCCCCGGATGGGGACGCAGCGCAGGTCGGCGCGCAGCCCGAGCAGCTGGGCGGCGCGGCGCGGCGAGCCGGTGCCGATCCTGGCACCGGGCGGGAGGTCAGCGAGCTTGGCGCCGTCCCGCGCTACGAGCGCGTCCCTCGGGTCGTCCCGGGGCGGTACCGCGGCCAGCATGACGCCCGCCGCGGACCCTGAGGGCAGGTCCTTCAGTGAATGCACGGCCAGGTCGACCTCGCCGCCGAGCAGCGCCTCGCGCAGCGCGCTGACGAAGACGCCGGTGCCGCCGATCTGGGTCAGCTGCGCCCGGCTGACGTCGCCCAGCGTGGTCACCCCGACGATCTCGACCGCGCGGCCGGTCCGCTCGGTGATCATGTTGGCCACCTGGCGTGATTGCGCGATGGCCATCGGGCTCCTGCGGCTGCCCAGTCTCAGCGTGGCCAGTCTCAGGGGGGCCGACCTCGGCGTCACCGCGCTCATCGTGAACCTTCCTGCTCCGGGGCGGCGCGGGTAACCGCCTCGACCGCGCGTGGATCGAGATCGAAGAGAACGCGCAGCGCCGCGGCGTACTCCTCGCCCCCCGGCGAGCCCGCGAGCTCCTTGACCCGTACCGTCGGCGCGTGCAATAGCTTGTCTACCACCCGCCGGACGGTCTGGGCTATCTCATCGAGAGCATGCCCGCTCAGGTCGTCCGCGCTCAGCCGGCCCGCCAGCCGGGCCAGCTCGGCGTCGACCACCCCGGCCGCCTTGGCCCGCAGGGCGACCACCGTCGGGGCGACCCGGGCCGCGTCCATGGCGGACTGGTAGGCGGCGAGTTCGGCCTCCAGGATCGCCCGCACGGCGGCCACGTCGTCGTCCCTGACCGCGCCGGCATGCTCGCTGAGCTGGTCCATGCCGATGAGCACCACGCCCGTCAGGTCCGCCACCGCGGGCTCCACGTCCCGCGGCATGGCCAGGTCCATGATCACCAGGGCGCCCCTGGCCGGCTCGGCTGCCGCGGCCGCCTTGGCTGCTGCGGCCGCCGTGGCCGCCCGGGCCGCGAGCGTGGCCGACACCATGTCCCCCGTGATGACCTGCCCGGTGGCGCCGGTGCAGGAGATAACGACGTCCGCGGCGGCGATGGCGGCGGGCAGGTCCGCCAGCCCGGTGACCGTGGTGGTGACGGTGCTCACGCTCGCGGCGAGCCGTTCGGCGTGCTTGCGGGTGCGGTTGGCCACGGTGATGCTCGCCGCGCCGGACCGGGCGGCGGTCGCCGTGGCCAGGCCGCTCATCGAGCCGGCCCCGACGACGAGCACGTCGCGCCCGGCCAGCGGGTCCGCACCCGGACGTAGCGGGCCGAGGCTGGCGGCGGCGAGCTCGACCGCGGCGCTCAGCAGGCTGAGGCCGGCCCGGCCTATCGCGGTCTCGGCCCTGGCCCGCTTGCCGGTGCGCAGCGCGAGCCGGCCGAGCTCGCCGAGCACCCGCCCGGCCGTGCCGTGCTCCGCGGCCAGCTTGACGGCCGAACGCACCTGGCCGAGGATCTGGTCCTCGCCGACCACCATCGAGTCGAGGCCGGCCGCCACCGCGAGCAGGTGGCTCACCGCGCGGTCCTCGTAGTGCACGTACAGGTACTGGGTCAGCTCGTGCGACGGCATGCCGCAATGCCGCGCGAGCAGCTCGCAGATCGCGGTGACGCCGGCGTGGAACCGGTCCACGTCGGCGTACACCTCCACCCGGTTGCAGGTGGAGACGACGAACGCCTCGGCGACTGGTTCGGCCTGCACGACGTCGCGGAGCAGCTTGGTGACGGTGTCACCGCTCACCGCGGCCCGTTCCAAGACCGCCACCGGGGCGCTCTTGTGGCTGAGGCCTACTACCAGCACGCTCACCTGTCCACCGCCTAGCCCTTCGCCGCCAGCTGCGGGATCACCCGAGCCGTTGAACGCGCGCCAGGGGTCTCCGCGTTCCCGGCGGCGTCCGCGGGCCTGGCCGCCGCGGACCGGCGCTGGGCGTGAAAGGCGAGAATCTGCAGCTCGATCGACAGGTCGACCTTCCGCACGTCTACCCCTTCCGGCACGCTCAGCACGAGCGGAGCGAAATTGAGGATGCTGGTGACGCCGGCCGAGACGAACCGGTCGCAGACGGCCTGCGCGGACCCGGCCGGGGTGGCGATGACGCCGATGGCGACGTTGTGCCTGGCCACCACGGCCTCGAGCTCGTCGACGTGCCGGACGGTCAGCCTGGCGATCCTGCTGCCCACGATAGCCGTGTCGGAGTCCAGCATGGCGGCGATCGTGAACCCGCGGGAGAGGAAACCGCCGTAGTTGGCCAGGGCCCGGCCGAGGTTTCCGGCGCCCACGATGACCACGGGCCAGTCCTGGGTCAGGCCCAGCGTCCGGGACACCTGGTAGACGAGGTAGTCGACGTCGTAGCCGACGCCCCTGATCCCGTACGAGCCGAGATGGGACAGGTCCTTGCGGAGCTTGGCCGAGTTGACGCCCGCGGCGGCGGCGAGTTCCTCGCTGGCCACGGTGCTGATACCCCGCTCGGCCAGGCCGTACAGGGCGCGCAGGTAGATCGGCAGCCGGGCCACCGTGGCCTCGGGTATCCCGTCGGCCGGCCCGTTCATCTCTGCCTCGGCGCGGGGGCTGGCCTCGGCCCGGCCGTAGCTCCCGGCCTGGTCGCTGGCTCCTGACGACATAGCGTTACTGTGCATCGCGGCAGCGCTCCTGGGGTTGGGCTCTCGGGGTTGGGATCA
>DAIOWL010000388.1:0-6647 GCA_036758545.1 Streptosporangiaceae bacterium
ATGGCGTTCGAGATCGACGACGTGATCGACCCGGCCGACACCCGCGCCGTGCTGGGCGGCGTGCTGGCCCGGGCCGTCAGCTACCGTGCTAACTTACCTGGAAACTGTCCGGGTAAAGATCCGGGTTCACGGCGGAGCGTCCTGGTCAGCGCGACCAGTGCGGTCAGCAGGCAAGCGAGCCAGACCCCCTGGACGATGAAGGGTTCGAGATGCTGGTCGCGCCGGAAGTACACCGCGGTGCGGACGATCGTGACCGTCGCGCCGGGCGGTAGGAAACGGCCGATGAAAGCGTAGAACGGCGGCAGCAGCGGCTGCGCCACCGCGCCGCCCGAGGATGTGTTTCCCAGGATCACGAACAGCCCCCAGGTGGGGACGATGGCCCAGCGGTGGACCAGGACGAGCATGGTCGAGGCGAACAGCGCGGCCACCGCGACCTCCGTTCCGGTGGCCAGCCACAGCTCGGGGAACGGGCCGTGCAGGGCCTGGATCAAGGGGTCCGCCACCGAGGCCAGGACCAGGCCGCCGGCCACGGCGAGCACGGCGATAGCGGCCAGCCAGTTGCGGAACCCGAGCCCCGGCGCGTTCGCCCGTAGCTGGAACATGGTGACGAACCCGAGGATCGAGGAGGCCAGGGTCAGGTAGAAGGAGACCAGGCCCTGCGGGTCGGACGGCGGAAGCGGATGCAGGTCGACCAGGTCGATGCGCAGGCCGGTCTTCAACGTGAGTTGCTCGACCGCCTGCTCGAGCAGCCGGGCGACGGCGTAGCCGGAGGCGCTCGATACCAGCAGGCGCGGGGCGCCGTGGCCCAGTACCAGCGCGGCGTAGCTGGACTGCTGGTCGATGGCCTCCTCGGCCGCCGTGGCCGAGGGGTACGGATGGAACACCATCCCGTGCTCGGTGGCCTGCTCCAGCGCGGTGAGCAGGGGCTGCTCGTGGTCCGGGGCGCCGACGAGCCCTACGATGATCCGGTGCGGCGTGGCCCGGCCCAGCACGAGGCTGTAGGAGATAGCGAACAGCGCCGTCATCGCGATGGCCACCGAGATGACGACCAGCGCGTTCTTGTGCGGCCCAGGGAGACGGAGGCCCGGGTTCACCCGGTTCCGCCGCGGGTCGCCAGACGCTCGCGCTGGGGCACCACGACGTACTTCGGGTCCTTGGACGACGCGACGCCCGCCTCGAAGGTGCCGAAGCGCTGCAGGACGCTGCCGCCGAGCAGCGCCAGCCCAGCTGCGGCGGCGGCGATCCGGCTGCGCCGGGCCAGGGTCGCGGCGGTGATCATCCCGCCCAGGTTGAGACACTCGGCGGCCCGGCGGATGCGGTGCGCCCGGCCTGTCATATAGGCCTGCGTCTCCAGCCCGGGGCGCCGCTCGATCAGGCGGGACCCAACGGTCTCGGCCGCAATGCCGGCCACGGCCAGCCGACGGGCGGGCCCGGCCTCGGCCACCGGGGCGAGGATCATGCCGAGGCCGCCGCCGCTGGCCGCCGCCGACCCGGTGAACACGAACGGCAGTTCCCGGCGGACCTCGTGCCAGGCGGGCACGGCGGTCTGGGCGAGCAGGGCTGCGGTGTAGGAAGCCAGGCCGGGGGCCAAGGCCGCGGCGGCCAGTCCGGCCGGCCGCGCGGCCAGCTGCAGCAGCCGACCCGGCCGGGTGGCCCGGAGCGAAGGCGGGAGCAGCTCCGCTACCCCGGCCAGGCCGGCGCCCGACCCGTACGTAGTCAGGATCCAGGTGCCGACGCTCATCGGCGAGGTGGGCTTGGCCACCCGCAGCATGTTGAGGAAACGTTCCGGCCGGCCCAGGTCGGCGACCAGCAGGTACATGCTGGCCAGCAGGCTGGCCAGGCCGCCTAGGCGGCCCGCCCGGCGCAGCGCCGGGCGGCCGGTCAGGTCGGCGCCCGCGGCCAGCAGCGCCGAGCCGGCCGACAGGCCTCCGGTGAAGAAGTACGCCGGGATTCGCCATTCCCAGACCGGCGGCTTGAGCACCGCCCGCCCGTAGTAGGACCGGAACGTGGCGTGGGGCACGTTGACCGGCTCCCGGCTGCCATCATCGGGACCGCGCCTGCCGTCCACCTGGCCGGCGGCCCTCATCGAGGCCTCCGCCCGAGGAACGCCGACACAGCCGCGCCGGCCAGCGCGGCGGCGGCCAGGCCGGTGTACTTCCACGTCGTGGGCAGGTCCCGCGTCGGCACCACCGGGTCAGGCGGCAGCCCGTACACCTCGGGTTCGTCGAGCAGGAGGAAGAAGGCGCCGTCGCCGCCTACCCCGTCATCCGGCTCGTGACCGTAGAGCCTGGCCTCGGGCACGTCCGCCTCGTGCAACTCGTCCAGCCGCTGCGCGGCCCGTTCCCGCAGCTCGTCCAGCGGGCCGAACTGGATGGACTTGGTCGGGCAGGCCATGGCGCAGGCGGGTTCCAGGTCGCCGCGCAACCGGTCGTAGCACAGCGTGC
This sequence comes from Streptosporangiaceae bacterium, assembly GCA_036758545.1. GTDB lineage: Bacteria > Actinomycetota > Actinomycetes > Streptosporangiales > Streptosporangiaceae > Palsa-504. Next base: position 2,445 of record DAIOWL010000388.1, read on the forward strand.
ACTTCCACGCCCGGCCGTCCTCTTCCCGCCGGTCGATCACCCCGTAAGGGCAGGCGGACACGCAGTAGCCGCAACCGTTGCAGATATCCTGCTGCACCACCACGGTGCCGAACTCGGTGCGGAACAGCGCCCCGGTCGGGCAGACGTCCAGGCAGGCGGCGTGCGTGCAGTGCTTGCACACGTCCGAGGCCATCAGCCAGCGGAACTCGGTGCGCTGGTGGTCGCCCTCGGTCCGGCCGGGCAACTCAAAGGAGGGAAAACCCAGGTCGGCCGGGGTGGCCGACGGGCCTACGGGCAGCCCGGCCAGGCCCGCATCCTGCTGGCCGAACGGCCGTTCCTGCTCGATGAAGGCGACGTGCCGCCAGGAGGACGCGCCCAGCATGCCGGTGTTGTCGAACGACATGCCGAGCAGGTTCAGGCCGTCCTCGGGCACGTTGTTCCATTCCTTGCAGGCCACCTCGCACGCCTTGCAGCCGATACAGACCGAGGTGTCGGTGAAGAAGCCGACCCGGGGCGGGTGCTCGAGATGACCGGCGTCCGCGGCGGGATCGGCCAGCGGGCCATAGAGACTGTGGTCGTGCGTCATCGATTCTCCTCGGACCGTGTGTGCGCGGGGGCCGAGCCGTCGGTGGTGGTCTGGACGCGCGTGCCGGTTTCCGGTGTGACGCCGGCACGCTGCCGGTAGCCGGCGACGTAGTCCAGCAGGGCCGGCCCACGCGGGCGGCGCCCGGGGCGGACGTCGCAGGTCAGAACCTTGCTCTCCTGAATGAACACGTTCGGGTCGGCGAAGACCCCCATGAGGTCGTTGACGATGTCGCCGGTGGTCAGTCCGCGCTGGGCCCAGTGATAAGGCATCCAGACCTGGTGCACGACGCGGCCGTCGACCCGCAGCGGCATCATCCGGTCGGTGACGAACACCCTGGCCTCCACCGCAGTGCGGCTGGTGATGACGTGAGCCCAGTCCAGGTGGCGCAGCCCGCGCTCGGCGGCCAGTTCCGGTGACACCTCGACGAACAGTTCCGGCTGCAGCTCGGACAGGTAGGGAAGCTGCCGGCTCATGCCGCCGGCGGTGTGATGCTCGGTAAGCCGGGCCGCGGTGAACACGTAGGGGAAGACGTCGGTGCTGGCCTCGGGCGGCGACGGGTTGGACGGGTTGTCCGGGCGGCCGTAGACCTTGCGAACCGGGTTGGCCTGCTGTCCGTACAGCAGGTTGCGCATGGGCGATTCGTGCGGCTCGTAGTGGGTCGGCAGCGGCCCGTCGGCCAGCCCGGCCGACGCGAACAGCCAGCCCTTCCCGTCCGACATCATGATGAACGGGTCGTCGCCGTGCAGCGCCTCCGGCCCTTCCGCGCCCTCGGGCGGCCGGTAGTCCGGCGGCTTGGTCTTCTCGAAGTCGGGGACGTCGTACCCGGTCCACTCCCCCTTGTCCGGCTCCCACCAGATGAGGGCCTTGCGCTCGCTCCACGGGCGGCCCTGAGGGTCAGCCGAGGCGCGGTTGTACAGCACCCGCCGGTTCAGCGGCCAGGTCCAGCCCCACTCCCCGCCGTAGAATCCCTGCTCGGTGTGCGGCTTGCGGCGGCGGGCCTGGTTGACCTCGTCCGCGTACACGCCGCTGTAGATCCAGCAGCCGCACGCGGTGCTGCCGTCCGCGCGCAGGTCGAGATACCCGCTGACGGCCCGTCCGGTGCGCAGGTCGATACCGTTGACGTGCCGGAGCACGTCCGCGCCGGACGGCTCGTCGCCCTCGGTTCCGTAGTCCCAGGCGAGGTCGAGCAGCGGGCGGTCCCGCTCGTCGGCCGACCCGGCCAGCTTCTCCTTCAGCCGCAGGCCCAGATGGTAGAAGAACCACAGGTCCGAGCGCTGATCGCCGACGGGCTCCGTCGCCTGGTCCCGCCACTGCAGCATCCGTTGGGTCTGGGTGAAGGTCCCGGCCTTCTCCACGTGCGAGGCGGCCGGCATGAAGAACACCTCGGTGCGGCACTGTTCGGAGACGATCTCGCCGGTCTCAATCTCCGGCGCGTCCTGCCAGAAGGTGGCGCTCTCGATCATGACCAGGTCACGGACGATCAGCCAGTCCAGATTGGCCAGTCCCAGCCGCTGCAGCCGGCCGTGGGCCGAGCCGACGCCCGGGTTCTCGCCCAGCAGGAAGTAACCAGACACCTTGGCGTCCACCATGTCCATCACGGTCTGGTAGGTGCCGTGGTCGCCGCTGATCCGGGGCAGGTAGTCGAAGCAGTAGTCGTTTTCCGCCGTGGCCGTGTCCCCCCAGTACTCCTTCAGCAGGGAGATCATGTAGCTATCCGCGTTCCCCCAGAATCCCTTGTTGCCCTGGCCGCACAGCTCTGTCAGGTAGCTGGCCAAGTTCTCGTGGGTGTTGTCCGGCATCGGCAGGTAGCCGGGCAGGAGGTTGAACAGCGTCGGGATATCGGTCGAGCCCTGGATGCTGGCGTGCCCGCGCAGTGCGTAGATCCCGCCACCGGGGCGGCCGATGTTGCCCAGCAGCAGCTGGATGATCGCCCCGGCCCGGATGTACTGCGGGCCCACCGAGTGCTGGGTCCAGCCGACACTGTAAACCAGCGCGCCGGTGCGCTCCCGGCCCGAGTTCTCCGTCCAGGCCCGGCAGACATCGAGGAAGAGATCCTGGGGCACGCCGCAGATCCGCTCGACCATCTCGGGCGTGTACCGGGCGAAGTGCCGCTTGAGGATCTGGAACACGCAGCGCGGATGTTCCAGCGACGGATCGGAGGCCAGGTCGCCGGCCGCACCTTCGAGCACCGGGCCGCCGGAACCGGACTGATAGGGCGACGACTGCTCCTTGTGCCGAGCGCCCGAGGCCGACTCGGCCGCGACGCTCTCGTACGACCAGGTGAACCTGTCGTAGGCGGCGGTATGCGGGTCGTACCCGCTGAACAGGCCGTCCAGGTCCTCGGTATCCTGGTACTGCTCGTTCACCAGGGTCGGCGCGTTGGTGTACGCCCGCACGTACTCGCGGAACTCCAGGCCGTTGGACAGGATGTAGTTGATCACGCCGCCGAGGAAGGCGATGTCCGTGCCGGCCCGGATCGTGACGTGCTGGTCGGCCATTGCGCTGGTCCGGGTGAACCGCGGGTCGACGTGGATAACCCGGGCGCCCCGCGCCTTGGCCTCCATCACCCACTGGAAGCCGACCGGATGGGCCTCGGCCATGTTCGAGCCCATGATCACGATGCAGTCGGCGTTGATGAGGTCCTGCAGGTAATCGGTGGCGCCGCCGCGCCCGAACGAGGCTCCCAGACCGGGAACTGTGGCCGAGTGTCAAATTCGGGCCTGGTTCTCGATCTGGATCGCGCCCAGGGCCGTGAATAGCTTCTTGATCAGGTAGTTCTCTTCGTTGTCCAGGGTGGCGCCGCCCAGGCTGGCGATGCCCATAGTCCGGCGCAGCTTGTTCCCCTGCGGGTCGGCGTCCTGCCAGCCCTTGCGCCGGGCGTCCAGCACCCGGTCGGCGATCATGTCCATCGCCGTGTCCAGGTCGAGCTGGTGCCAGGCCGTACCGTACGGCGGCCGGTAGAGCACCTTCTGTTCCCGCTGCGGCCCGGTGACCAGCTGCTTGCTGGCCGAACCCTTGGGGCAGAGCCGGCCGCGGGAGATCGGGCTGTCCGGGTGGCCTTCGATCTGGATGACGTGCCCGTTCTTGACGTAGACGCGCTGCGCGCAGCCCACCGCGCAGTACGGGCAGACCGAGGCGACCTCCCGGTCGGCGGTCTGCGTGCGCGGCGTCAGGGTCGCCGACCGCGGGGATTCCGCCGCTCTCCCCCGGCCCAGTGGGTCCGGTCCCGTCAGCTGCCGGTACACCGGCCACGATTTGATCCACCGCGCCATGCCCATCGGCGTGTCCTTTCCGGTGCTCGGTACAGCCAGGCTGCTGCGGCCGCGCTGACCACCACATCCCCCGGTCGGCTAAACCGGATGGCCGGGCTAAAACACTTCGAGCGGTGTGCTGGCCCGGGCCGCGGCCGGCGGTTAGCGCCGATACCGGTAACCGCCGATTCAGCGCCGCCTGGAACCGAGGGCGGATGTGGACCGTCCAAGGGTTACGGCTCCGCTGGAGGAGAGGAGGCCGGAATGGCCGCACGGGCAGTACTGGCCCTGATCGCCGTCGCGACCGCTAGCGGCCTGACGGCGTGCGCGAGCGCCTCACACCAGGCCGCCGCGACCGGGCGGGCG
>DAIOWL010000389.1:0-6643 GCA_036758545.1 Streptosporangiaceae bacterium
GCGTTGACGTCCGACGGGGATCCGCCGTACTTGGCCACGTACTCGTTCACCATCTTCTGGCTGGCCGGGTTGGCGTACCCCGGGTACCAGCCGTTGGGCACCATCATCCCGGTCGCGTTGCCCTTGCCCACCGCGGAGGTGAACGAGGCGCCCTGGTCCGGGCCCGCCGCGCAGATGAACATCTTCGGGTTGTAGTGCTGCTGCTCGAAGGCCTGCATGAACGCGGACACCGTGGGGACGTCGGTGGAGCCGAGCAGCACGGCCTGCGCGCCGGTGGCGGCCACCTGGTCGGCGGCCGGCTTGTACGAGGCGTTCTCGGCCGGGAAGATCTTCGAGTACACCGTCTTGACCCCGAGTGCCTGCAGCTTCTGCTGGGCGAGCTGGACCGGCGGGTCGGCGAACGGGTCGTCGGCCATCGGGTACGCCGCCGTCTTGGGCCGCTGGCCGGGCGGTAGCGAGGCAACCCAGTTGACGAACGGGATCAGCTCGTCTTCGATCGGCAGGCTGACGTCGAAAATGTTGTGGGCCGACTGGTTAGCCGGGCTGGCGAACACCGTGGGCGCGCCGCCGGCGCCCTCGACCAGCGCGTATCCGTACCTGGCCGCGACCGAGGCCGACGGCGTGGTCAGCAGCGAGGAGAACGGCCCGAAGGCGAGATCCACCTTGTCCGAGGAGAACAAGGTCTGGTAGTTCGTCTGCGCCTGGGTGGGCGAGCTGTTGTCGTTGAGGATCTTGAGCTGGACCTGGCGGCCGAGCAGGCCGCCGCTGGAGTTCACGTCGCTGGCCCAGAGCTTGTAGCCGCGCTCGAAGGCCTGGCCGTCTGCGGAGAAGTCGCCGGTCAGCGAGAGGGACGCGCCGATCGTGATCGGCTTGGTGTTCGTCGGGCTAGAGGTATTAGTGGTTCCTGTAGTGCTACTGCTACTGCCGCTGCTGCTGCAAGCAGCCACGAGGCAGGCCGAAAGGATGGCTGCCGCGCTCAGGGCGAGGTATTGCCTGGAAAGCCAGGGCGGATGAGGTCTCATACCCGGGGCCTCCTTCCTCCTCGTTGGGGATGGTCACGGATCAGGTATCGCTGGTGCCGAGCCCGTCGGGCACATCCGCGTGCTCGCTGACGAGCGCTAGGCCCGCGGAATCCGCCTGCTGCTGCAGCAGGGCGGCGAAGTCGGCATCGCCGTACCCGCGTCCGACCAGACCCTGGATCAGCTGGTGGACCACTGCAGCGACCGGCATCGGCACCTCGTGTTCCCGCGCGGCGGCCAGGCCAAGGTCGAAGTCCTTGCGCAGCAGCGTGGCGGTGAACGTGGGCTCGAAATCGAGGTTCACGTAGGCCGGCGTCTTGTAGCCGGTGAACAGCGAACCCATCACGCTCTTGTTCAGGCATTCGAGGAACGCCTGCCTGCTGATCCCGCTCTTTTCCGCGAGAACCGTGATCTCGGCGAGCGACTGGGCCACCACGCCAAGGATGAGGTTATGGCAGAGCTTCACCGTCCTGGCCTCCTCGCCGTCACCCACGTAGGTGACGCCGCGGCCCAGCATGTCCAGGTACGGCTCCGCCAGGTCGAATGCGTCGCGCGGGCCGGAGACGGCGACCGTCATCTTCCCGGCCCGCACCACCTTGGGATTACCCATCACCGGCGCGGCCAGCAGGGCCGTGCCGCGGCCGGCGATCTCGGCCCGTACCCGGGCCGAGGCCTCGGCCGAGACCGTGGAGCAATCGACGAGCACCCGGGGGGTCGCCCCGGGTGCTGACATGAGCCCTTCCGGGCCTAGCACCGCGGACATGAGATCGTCCGACGAGCCGACGGTGATGAAGACGATGTCCCTGGCCGCCAGTTCCGCGGCGCTGCCCGCGGGCTTGGCGCCCAGCCTTATCAGCGGCTCGGCCTTGCCCATGGAGCGGTTGAAGACGGCGAGATCACTGCCGGCCTCGAGAAGCCGGCGACCCATCTCCATGCCCATGCGACCGATGCCCAGCCAGCCGAGCCGGTGCGTGTCATCACGTCCAGCCATGTCGCCAGGTCCCTCCCTCGGTGCTACGACAGATCCAGCTACGGCAATCCGGTCACAATCGTTTGCATCCCCGACACTGGCCCCCCATGCCGATCTTTGTCAATGCCGGGTGCCCAACCTGTTACCAACCCGCAGCAGATCGTTTTCGGGGAAGTGCCGGCGGCCCGTCGCCGGACCCGCTTCAGCCTTTCGCGGGCGGTCGCCCGTCGGCAATCGATTGCCGCCTGGGCCGCCTAACGCGCCGGGGAGTGGTGCGGGACGGACGGGTTGACGGCACGTCCGGCCGTGGAGCCGCGGATGACGAGCTCCGGCGCGAGGTAGAGGATCTTCACCGGGCCCTCCCTCCCGCTGATGCGCTCGAGCAGCAGCTGCGCGGCCTCGGTGCCCAGCTGATAGTGCGGGAAGCGAACCGTGGTAAGCGGCGGCCGCAGCCGGTCGATGAACGGCATGTCGTTGAAGCCGATCACCGAGATATCCTCGGGACACTGCAGCGAGTGCTCGTCCAGCGCGGAGTAGCATCCCACCGCCAGCATGTCGTTGGCAGCGGCCACCGCGGTGAAGTCTCCCGGCCGGGCCAGCAGTTCCCGGCAGCATCGGGCGCCCTCTTCGACCGTGTACCTGGTGGCGTACGCGATCAGGTCCTCGTCCACCGGCAGGCCGTGCGTGGCCATGCCGTCCCGGAACCCGCGCAGGCGGCTCATGCCGGTGGAGGCCTCCTGCGGGCCCGCGATGTGGGCGATCCTGGTGTGGCCGAGCCGGGCCAGGTGGGTGACCGCCATCCGCGCGCCCTGCTCGTTGTCGACCGAGACCGAGGGGAAATTGTAGTCAGGCGCCAGCCGGTTCATGAGCACCACCGGCACGTCCGCCGCGGCCGCGTCGGCCAGGAGCTGATCGTGCAGGGTAGCGGTGGCCAGCACGAACCCGTCGACGTGCCGGGCCCGCATCTGCTCGAACAGGGTGCGCTCGCGGCCGGCGTCGGCGTCGGTGTTGCCGAGCAGCGCCACGTAGCCCGCGGCGGCCAGCTTGTCCTCCAGGCCGCGCACGATCGGCGGGAACAAGGGGTTGTTCAGGTCGGGGATCAGCACCCCGACCGTGTGCGAGCGCCGGGTCCGCAGGCTCCGGGCGACCGGGTTCGGCCGGTAGCCGAGCCTGGCGGCCGCGTCGCTCACCCGGCGCGCGGTGTCCTCGCTGACCAGGATGCGGGTCTCGGGGTTGAGCGCGCGGGAGGCGGTGGCCGGGTGGACGCGAGCAGCGGCGGCGACGTCTCGCAATGTGGCCGGCCGGTCAGGCATCACTCATCTCCGCTCCCCACCCTGTGTGCCCGCGCCGGGCATGACCTGACAAGCCCGTTTTGGACGGACTAACCCTAACCGGGTGGCGCTACCTGCCGCTACTCGCCGCGCTGAGCATCGAGGCAGGCAGATGGCGGGCCAGCACGTCCCGGTGCGTCGGCACGGCCTCGGCATGGCGCCGCTCGCCCGCCTCGGTCAGCACCACGTAGACGCCGCGCCGGTCCACGTCACAGCCGCACCGCTCGACCAGGCCGTGCCGGGCCAGACGGTCGACCAGACGGGACAGCGCGCTCTGGCTCAGATGGACGGCCTCGGCCAGGTCCTGGGAGCGGAACTTGCGCCCGTCGCTCTCGGCGAGCCGCTCCAGAACCTCGAAGTCACTGATCCCAAGTCCGTGCCGTTCGCCGAGCTCACGCTCCAGGGCAGCGCAGGCGGCGGCGTGGCAGGCCGACATCTCCCGCCAGGCGGTCACCACGCTGTCCTGCATCACGCTCACGAGGGCATCCTAACGCGCGGTCCATGTATTTGCAAGCACATTAATTGTGCTTGCATCTAGTGCTTGCACATACATATAGTTTGGCTCATGACTTCATCCGAAGCACTTCTCTCCGATGCCCGTCACGGGAACAGCGGGGCCTGGACACCACAGCTGTGGGCCATCCTGTTCGTCCTCGGCGGCGCGCTGTGCCTGGATGCCCTGGACGTCTCGATGATCGGCGTGGCCCTGCCGTCCATCCGGTCCGCCCTCGATCTGAGCACCTCGTCCCTGCAATGGATCGTCAGCGGCTACGTACTCGGCTACGGCGGCCTGCTGCTGCTCGGCGGCCGAGCCGCGGACCTGCTGGGCCGCAGGCGCGTCTTCCTGGTCGCGCTGGCTGTCTTCGCTGTCGTCTCGTTGCTCGGCGGCCTGGCCAGCGACCCCGGGCTGCTGATAGCCGCCCGTTTCGTGAAGGGGGTGGCGGCCGCGTTCACCGCGCCGGCCAGCATGTCGCTGCTCACCACCACGTTCCCCGAGGGGCCGATGCGGAACCGCGCGTTCAGCGTGTACACGGTCTTCGGCGCCAGCGGCTTCTCGCTGGGCCTGGTCCTTTCCGGTCTGCTCACCGAGGTCAGCTGGCGGTGGACGCTGCTGGTCCCCGCCCCGGTGGCGGCGGTCGTGCTGGCGGCGGGGATCTGGCTCATCCCGCGCGGCGAGCGCGCAACGCGGCGCGGCCGCAAGTTCGACCTCCCCGGTGCGCTGACCATCACCGCGACCATGCTGCTGCTCGTCTACACGGTCGTCTCCGCCCAGCAAGCGGGCTGGGGCTCGGCCAGGACCGTCGGCTCGTTCGCGGCCGTCGCCGTGCTGTTCGGGGTGTTCGTCGCGATCGAGCGGCGCAGCCGCGACCCGCTGGTGCCGTTCGGCATCTTCGCCTCGCGGGCCCTGCTGCGCGCCAACATCGGCGCGGTGACCCTGTTCGGCTCCTACATCTCGTTCCAGTTCCTGGTCACGCAGTACCTGCAGACCCTGGCGGGCTGGTCGGCGATAGGCACGGCGCTCGCGTTCTTGCCGGCCGGGGTGATGGTGGTCGTCCTGTCCACCCGGATGGCCGGGTTGCTCGGCCGGTTCGGCCCGGCGCCGCTCACCGCGCTCGCCTTCAGCTGCCTGCTGATCGCCTACGTGGTGTTCCTGCGGGCCGGCGTGAGCCCGGACTACCCGGCGGTGATGCTGCCCGCGACCCTGCTCATCGGGCTGGCCTTCGGGCTCGGCTTCTCCTCGCTCACCGTCGCGGCCACCGCCGGGGTCCCCGACGCCGAACAGGGCCTGGCGGCTAGCTTGTTCCAGACGTCCTTCCAGGTCGGCGGCGCCATGGTGCTCGCGATCGTCACCGCCGTGGTGGACGCCTCCGGCGCGGGCCATCTGGTCTCCCCCGCGGCCACGCTGACTGCCTACCGGCCGGCGCTCATCCTGATCACCGCCGTGGCCGCGGTCGGTGCGCTGGTCGCGCTTAGCGGCCTGCGCCGTCAGCGGGACCCCTCGGTCGCGCCGGGCGGCGTGCCCGGCGTGCGGCCCGCTGACCTGACCGTGCTGCGTGGTGAGGTGGCTGTGCCCGGTGAGCTGGCCGCCTCGGGCAGAGATGAGGCCGGGTCCGGCGGGGAGCTGGCCAGCTGCACTGCGGCGACCGCGGCGCTCACCGTGCGCGAGCCCGTCAGGGACAGCACGGTGCGCTGACCCGGCTCGCGGTGGTGTCAGGCCGAGCGATGGGCCGAGATGATGATCACCAGCGACGAACCGCGCCGGCCGGCATGGCCGGCGCGGTTCGCGTCGGCCGAGCCAGGCGCGACGGCCGGGACCAGCACGGTCCGAGTCCAGCTGACGCGCCACCGGGGGAACCGGCGCCGGCCGACGTGGTGGCGCGACGCCGAGTGCTGCATGAGCTCCTCGCGGTGCTGCGCGACCAGGGCCTTGGCGATTTCCGGATGCATGATGCCTCCTGGTTGCCGTTCGGTACATACTGGGAACGCGTAGTTAATACGATGTATCTTGAGTTGGTATCTGTCAAGATATATCTCGAGTTTTGAGTGTGCCTCGGGCCTTGAGGTACGGGCCGCGGGTGCTCGGACGGGTGCCTGTGGTTGCCCGGCTTCGTCATTATGCCGAGGGGCTCTGACATTTCCGCGGGTCCGGGATCGGGGGGTCAGCCTCCGGGACCGGCACCCGGATCGTCGCTATCGCTGTCGTCGCCATCGCGGCCGCCATGGCGGTCGCCTTCGCTGTCGCCGCTGTCGCCCGGCAGTGGCGGTGCGTCGAGGACGGGGTACCCGAGCAGCACGAACTCGACCGGCACGGCACCTGGCGGGCGACGCGCCGGATCCTTGCGCTCGGTGAAACGGTGTTCCTGGCCGATCGTGCGCTCGACCGTCTTCATGAGCTCTCCGTACAGCTCCCTGGCCTCATCCGGCGTCACGTAGAGCATGCTCGTGGAGCCGCCAAGGTCGTCCGCGAAGCCCTCCGGCCAGGACGCAGTCGCAGCGAGGCTGCGGCGCGCGCGGCTCAGCACGCGATCCAGCCATATCTGGTTGAGCGCCTGGCCGGCCAGCCTGAACTGCTCATCCCCCTGGCGGGCCTGCCAGCTCAGGCGCCTGTAGGCCTGACGCCACGGACGCTCCCGGCCCTTGCCGCCGCCCGCCTCCTCCACGAAGCCGTACTTCGCCAGCGTCCGCAGGTGAAAAGCGCAGTTCGCCGGCGACTCGCCGAGCATCTCGCTGGCCTGCGTCGCGGTGAGCGTCCCCGCGTGGCCGAGCGCCTCGAGCAGCGCCCAGCGCAACGGGTGGGCCAGCGCCCGCATGGCCTTCGGGTC
>DAIOWL010000390.1:0-3590 GCA_036758545.1 Streptosporangiaceae bacterium
CCGGCCAGCATCCGCAGCGCCGTGGTCTTGCCGCACCCCGACGGGCCGACCATGACCACGAACTCGCCGTCCCTGACGGCCAGCTCGAGGCCGTCCACCGCCGGCCGCTCCGCGCCCGGGTAGATGCACGTCGCGTTGTCGTAGGTGACCTCAGCCATGATCAACTCCCATGTCTTATTTGATGGCCCCGAAGGACAGGCCGCGGACGAGCTGGCGCTGCGCGATCCAGCCGGCCAGGATGACGGGCACGCACGCCACCGTGGCCGCGGCGGCCAGCTGGGCAAAGTACTCGCCCTCGGACGAGATGAAGCCGACCAGGAACACCGGGACCGTGCCGGCCTGGGTGGCGGTGAGGTTGACCGCGAAGAAGAACTCGTTCCACGCGAAGATGCAGCAGATGAGCGCGGTGGCGGCCAGACCGGGCGCGACCACGGGCAGGATCACCTCCGTCACCGTCCGGCGCAGCGGCGCCCCGTCCATCTCGGCCGCCTCGAGGAGCTCGCCGGGCACCTCGAGGAAGAACGACCGCATCATCCACACGGCGATCGGCAGGTTCATCGCGGTGTACAGGATGACCAGGGTGAAGATGTTGTCCAGCATGTGCAGGTTGCGGGCCGCGATATAGATCGGGATGATCGCCGCCACCACCGGCAGCATCTTCGTGCTGATGAAGAAGAACAGCACATCGCGGGTCTTGCGCACCGGGCGCAGCGACAGCGCGAACGCGCACGGGGTGGCCAGCAGCAGGACCAGGATCGTGGACACCACGGTGGCGAACGCGGAGTTGGCCACGTAGGGCCACAGGCCGCTGGAGAACACCGTCTTGTACTGGGACAGCGTGGGCGAGAACACGATGTGCGGCGTGTTGGTGTAGGCCTGCGCCTCGGTCTTGAACGAGGTGAGCACCATCCACAGCACCGGGAAGAAGAACACGATGCCGACGATCCAGGCCACCACGCCCACGATCGTGTGGTTGCCGCGCTTCTTCCTGGCGATGACCGGGGCCGGGGCCGCGGTGACCAGGCCGGGTTCGGCCGTGCTGGTGTCTGCGCTTGCCATCATGCCGCCTGCTCTGTTCCGGAGAACGTCTTGAAGATCAGCCGGAGCGCGAAGGTCGCGATGATGATCGTCGCGACGACCACGACGACGCCCATGGCGGCCGCCTGGCCGACCTGGAAGCCGAGGAAGGCCCGCTGGTAGATGTAGAAGGGCAGGTTGGCGCTTGAGATGCCGGGACCGCCCTGGGTCATCATGTACACCGCGTCGAACTCGTTGACCACGTAGATCGCGCCGAGAACGATGCCCAGCTCGATGTAGCGGCGCAGGTGCGGCAGGGTCAGCTCGCGGAAGATGGCCAGCGGCCTGGCGCCGTCCGTGCTGGCCGCCTCCAGGATGTCCTTGGGCTGGCTCTGCAGGCCGGCCAGCACCAGCAGCATCATGAACGGGGTCCACTGCCAGATCATCTCGATCATGACCGAGCCGAGCGGGAGCTGGCTCACCCAGTCGAAGTGCCCGATGCCGAACGGCCTGAGCAGGAAGTTCAGGATGCCGAAGGTGGGGTCGAGGATCACCGTCTTCCACACCAGCGCGCCCGCCACCGGCATGACCAGGAACGGCGTGATGAGCAGGGTGCGGACCACGCCGCGGCCGACGAACTTGCGGTCGAGCAGCAGGGCTAGCCCGACCCCGAGGACCATGGCGATGAGCACGGTGCCTACGGTCATGATGACCGTGTTCAGCGCCGTGGTGCGGAACTGGCTGTCCTGGAACACGTCCGCGTAGTTGCTGAGGCCGACGAAGTGCTGCGACCCCGGCCTGACCAGGCTCCACGACTGCAGCGAGTACCACAGGGTCAGCAGGAACGGCAGCTGGGTGATGATGATCGTGAAGACCAGCGCGGGCAGCAACGGCGCGCGGCGGACCCAGCCCTGCCGGCGCATATCCTGCCGGCGCTGAGCGTGCCGCGCCGCGGCAACGGGTGAGGCGATCGCGGTCATCGTGGCCTCCGTTCGGGTACGGCGCCCGGCGTCACGCCGGCCATCAGGCGCCTCGGTAGCTGTCGCCGACGGCCTGCGCGTAGAGCTGTGCCTGGGCGAGCGCGGACGACACCGACTGCTGGCCGGCGATGGTCGCGCTGAATTGCTCGCTGACGTTCGTGCCGAGATCCTGGAACTCCGGGATGTCCAGGAACTGGATGCCGGTGTAGGGCACCGGCTGGACGGTCGGGTGCGCGGTGTTGGTGGCGTTGATCGACTGCAGCGTCAGCGGCCCGTAGACCGCGGACAGCTTCTTGTACTGCGGGATCTGGTAGCTGGAGAAGCGGCTGCCGGGCGGCACGTGCGACCAGCCGAGCTTGGCGCCCACCGTCTTGATGTAGGACTTCGAGGTCATCCAGGCGATGAAGTCCCAGGCCTGCTGCTTGTGCGCGCTGGTCGACGGGATGGCCAACGACCAGGTGTAGAGCCAGCCGGACGGGCGGCCGTTCTGGCTCGGCGCCCAGGCGTAGCCGTTGCGGCCGGCCACGCTGCTGCTCTGCGGGTCCTCGATGGTGCTGACCGCGGAGGTGGCGTCGTACCACATGGCCGCGTTGCCCGTGGTGTAGGACGTGGCGCATTCGGAGAAGCCCGCCTCGGGAGCCCCGGGCTCGCCGTATTTCTGCACCACTCGCACGTAGGTGTCCAGCGCCCTGGTCACCTCGGGGCTGGTCATCTGGGCCCGCCAGGCCGGGTTGAACCAGCGGCCGCCGAAGGAGTTGATCACGGTGTCGATCGGTGCCAGGTTCTCCCCCCAGCCGGGGTCGCCGCGCAGGCAGATGCCGACCTGCCCCTTCTTCTGGTTGTGCATCCGCGCGGCGATCTGCTCGACCTGGTCCCAGGTGGGCCGGGTCGGCATGGTGATCCCGGCCTTTTGCATCAGGTCCTTGCGGTACATCAGGAACGAGGACTCGCCGTAGAACGGCACCGAGTACAGGTCTCCCTTGTGCGAGAGCGTCGCCCGCAGCTGCGGCAGGAAATCCTGGGCGTCGTAGCCGGGGGTGGCGTCGATGTAGGGCTGCAGGTTCACCAGCCAGCCGTTGGCCGACCACATCGGCGTCTCGTAGTTGCTGATCATCACCACGTCGAACTCGCCGCCCTGGGTCGACACGTCCGCGGTGATCTTGGCCCTGGCCTCGTTCTCGGGCAGCGACACGAATTTCGGGTGCACGCCCGGGTGGTCCTGCTCGAACAGGGGGGACAGGCTGATCGCGTCCTGCATCTGCGAGTTGGACACGATCGCCACCGTGACCGTGGTCCCCGAACCTCCGCCGGAGAACAGCTGCTCGGTGCCGGTAGCGCAGCCGGAGAGCGCGAGCACCGCGCCACCTGCCGTCCCGGCCAGGAAGGCCCGGCGCGACAGCGCCGGGGCAGGTGAGCCGTGGTCCGTTGATCCGGCGTCTCGTCCTCGAGTCATCGCGCGTCCCGTCTCGGTGTGACCTCGCCGTGCCCGTTTTCGCGTTAGCGCTCATCTGAGCGAGTAGCGCTCAAATGGATACGACAGATACCGACCACACTGAGCCCAGCACTGGGCAAAGTCAAGACGACATTGAAGAA
>DAIOWL010000390.1:3690-6635 GCA_036758545.1 Streptosporangiaceae bacterium
GCCCAGCGCGCTAGCCTTGCGTCCTGGCCGCGCCGACGTGAATAATGTTCGCTGCGCGGCGAGGCCCAAGGGTCAGCCGCACTTCTAGGTCCAGAGACGCGGCCTACTCACTTTCGCATGGATAGATGGTGGTGGTACGTGTCTGGTGAGCGCTATCCGGTGCTCTGGATCGGTCAGGTGTCCGTGGTCACGCTGCCGGCGGAGATTGACGTGACCAATGCCGACGCAACCCGTGAGGAACTCCTCGCCGTGCTCGGCCAGGGCGCGGCATTGCTGGTCGCGGACATGAGCAAGACGGTCTTCTGCGATTCGTCCGGAGTGAGCGCCCTGGTGCGCGTCTTCAGGCACACCGCCACCAGCGGGGCGGCGATACGGCTCGTGGTCAGCACGCCCGCCGTCCAGCGGGTGCTCTCGATAACCGGGGTCGACCGGCTGATGGACGTATATCCGAGCGTCGCCGCGTCGCTAGCCGGGCCGTCCGATCAGGCGGACCCGGCCAGGCCGGACGGTGCCACGGCCAAGGCCGATACCGACGGCGGCGCTTAGGCCCGGCCTTCCTCGAACGGCGGCGCCGGCTGCGGCGGCTCGCCGGTCACGCTGGTCACCACCGCTCCGGCGATATCCCGGAGCTTCACGTTGCTGTTCTGCGAGGCGGACCGCAGGATCGCGAACGCGCGGGCCTGATTGCACTGCTCCCTGGCCATGATTATCCCGAGCGCCTGATCAATGACCGTTCGCGAGGTCAGGGAGGACCGCAACTGCTCGATGAGCGCGGCGTGCGAGGCCAGTCTCATGGCCAGCGAGAGCGCACCGGAGGCATTTTCCGCGAAATTCTCCGCCCGGCGCGCCTCGACAATGCCGAACGCCGAGGCCTGGCGCGAATACAGGTTGAGGGCGCCAACTGGCTTGCCGTCCGCGTTCAGCGGCAGGGCCAGGCACGACCGGATCCCGTGCGAGGCTGCCTGAGCCTCGAACTCGGGCCAGAACGCCTTCTCCGAGGTGTCCTCGATGCGCACCATGCGGCCGTCGCGCATGGCGTGCAGGCACGGCCCGTCGTCGAGGTCGTACTGCACCTCGTCCACCCGCGCCGCGACCTGGTCGCTGCACGCCACGGTGACCGGCCTCCCGCTGGGCTGCATCGTCATCCCGCACGACAGCCCGCCGCCGACCAGGCGGGCCGCCATCACCGCCATCTCGTGCAGGAACTGCTCGACGCTCTGGGTGCTGAGCAGCGCGCCGTGCAGTTCCCTGAGGTTCTCGGTGTCAGCGACTTCTTCTCCGTGTGTTCTCGTCATGGCATCGCATTCGTCTCGTTTTCGACCCCCTACCCCCAGCTAGCAAGCCAAACGTGACCGAGGGAGCCCTGGGCGATACACTGAGTCAGCATTTGATAGCAGAGTGCTACTCTATCCGGACAAGTCGTACCGTTTGGCATGTGACGGACGGTGCGGAACATTATGATCATCGTGCGCAATCGTCGCCGCTGCCTGGCACGGCGCCGCCCAGCCGATCGCGGGTCGCATGCGACGCCGCACTGCCTGATGGAGCAAGAATGAAATCCCGCAACCTGCTCATAGCATCGGCAGTCGCGGTCACGATGCTGGCTGCCGGATGCTCATCCGGCGGATCGGGGGGCGGCTCGCCGCGGCTTGAGCTGGAGAAGACGGATATCGTCATCAACGCGTTCCCGGCCATCGACTCGGCCGGTCTCTACATCGCGCAGGACGAGGGCCTGTTCGCCGCCCAGGGCCTGCATGTGACGATCGTGCCGGTGCCGAAAAATGGTCCCCCGCCGTCCACCCAGGACCTGGTCGACGGCCAGGAGAAGGGCCAGTTCGACATCACCGCCGGGGACTACGTCACCTACATCGAGGACCAGCTCGGTTTCGGCGCGCCAAAGGCCGATCTGCGCATCATCGCCGAATCCTCCTTCCTGCAGCCGAACGTCCTGACCCTGCTGGTCAAGGGCGGATCGCCGGTTAGCCAGGTCAGCCAGCTCAAGGGCAAGGTCGTCTCGGTCAACGCGCCGAACGACATCGGCACCCTGCTGGTCGATTCCCTGCTCGTCTCGCACGGCCTCACCCCGCGGCAGGTGCACTTCAATAACACCGTCGCCTTCCCGGCCGTGGTGCCGACCCTCACGGCTCCGAACAGCCCGGTCGTGGCCTCGTTCGCCCCCGAGCCGTTCGTCAGCGGCGGCGAGGCGGCGGCGGGCCTGGAGGAACTCGCCGATCTGGACCAGGGCTCCACCCAGGACTTCCCCATCCAGGGCTATGCGGTCACGGCGAAATGGGCGAAGCAGAACCCCAACACGCTGAAGGCGTTCACCATAGCCCTGTCCCAGGGACAGGAGGTCGCCGACACCGACCGTGCCGCGGTGGAGAAGGTCCTCGCGAAATACCTGCATATCGACAAGCAGGCGGCGGCGTTCATCTCGCTGCCAACCTTCCCGCTCGGCGTCGACGCGGTGCGGCTCCAGCGCGTGGTCAGCGCCATGAAGCGGTTCAGCCTGCTGCCGAAGAGCACCACCTTCCAGGTCACCAGCATGATCACCGGCTGACCCTGCCTGAGGCAGGTTAATCCAGAGGACGGCGCGGCCGGGGCAGGCCGACAATGGATCGTGACTTCGGCTGATGATCTGATTCCCCTGTCAGGTGGCGGCCGGTCGGTGGTCCACCGCCGGGGCAACGTGGTGATCCGTGACGCCGCGCCGTGGACCCCGGCGGTGCACGCGCTGCTGCGCCACCTCGAGGACGCCGGTTTCGCGGCCGCCCCGCGCCTGGTCGGCTCGGGCCTGGACACCGACGGCCGCGAGGTGCTGACGTTCATCGACGGTGAGTTCACCCAGCCGGGCCCGTGGAGCCTGGACGGCGCCGCCGCGGTCGGCCGCATGCTGCGCGACCTGCACCGGGCCACCCGTTCGTTCCGTCCGCCCCCGGACGCGG
>DAIOWL010000391.1:0-6630 GCA_036758545.1 Streptosporangiaceae bacterium
GCGCGCGACCGTCCGGGCGTGTCCCAAGCTCGCGCTCCGGCTTGACGCCTCGCGGTAAGACCCGTAGCCCGAGCCCGTGCCGCCGGTGCCGGCGGTATTCCTCCGGCCGCCCGGCCGCAGCGCCAAGCCCCAGCGTCACCGAGCCGCCGCCGGACACGGACCGGCCGATAGTCAGCGGCATCGGGCCGGCCTGAGGCGTGACCCGGGCGGCGGCGAGGGGCTGTGCCGCAGCCCGGGCACGGGCAGACGCGGTGGTCCGCGCCCGCTTGCGGTGAGCCTTACCTGGAGCGGAGATAGGCGCCGCCGCCGAGGATGAGGACACGGCGGGCGGCGTCGTGCCGTCGCTCGCCGTGCTCTGGGCCGGCGCCGTCCGGGCGAATAGAGTCGCGCAGCCAACCGCGGTGACCGCGCTGAGCTGGGTGGCTCGCCAGGTCAGCCGGGATAGCCGTCGCAGACCCGCCGCGCGGGCCGCCTCCGTTGCCGGTTCGGGCGGCCCCTCCGGCGGTGGGCCCGGAAGCTCTCGTGTGTCACGCATAGCTCGTGAGCACAGCAGGAGCCGGGTTAAGAGTTCGTGAAGAACAGCTCAAGAGGCAGTTGCCACCGGGCGGGCCATTCTCTCGTTCGCATGCGCTAGCATTCGTCCGGCCGGATCTCCGCACGGGAGGGTGCTCATGCGCGAGATCGCGTACGTCGTGCGAGGATTTCTGACGGTTCGCAGGGATTCGCTGCGGGTACCCTTGAGCGGGTCGCTCGCCGTCCGCGCGGATCCCGACTCGGGTCTGTTCTCGGGGGACCTCACGCTCCACCCGGCCACCATCAACCGGGCGGTTCTGGGTGCCAGCCTCTTCAGCGCTACCGTCCAGATCGAGGCGGAGTCCCCGGTCATCGGCAGAGTCGACCCCGAGGGCCGGATGTTCGCGGCGGTTACCGTCGACGCCGTCATAGCTGCTGCCCATGCGGCCGGACGGGCATTGATCAGCGATGGTTCATGCCGCACGGCCACGCACGCTGTCGTGCCGCTGCGCTCCAAGCCGGGCTTCGACCTGGAGCGGGGAGGCCGCGTGGTCGGCCGATATCACCGGCCGCCCTTCACCGGGTGCGGGCGGATCACGCCGCTTGTCAACCTGCTGATAGCCGGCTCGGGAAACGCCGTCGTTATCGACCTGACCCCGCGCGCACGCTAAGCCGGCCGACCGCAAGGACCGAAGGCCCCAGCATGCAGGACGATCGGCCGGGGCGATCCAGGGGCCGCGCGGCCTACGATCCTAAGCGAAATGGGTACTTAGTCACATTGGCCAGGCAGCGTCCGGCTGCGGAGCCGATGCTAAGGAAGGAGGGCGTCATGGACAGGCTGAGCCCGCTAGACGCCCTGTTCGTCGATGCCGAGGACCAGGATCCTCACACGTCGATGGCGATCGCCTCGATTGCGGTGTTCGAGGGTCCCCCTCCTACCCATCAGGAGTTCCTGGCCTTCCTGACCGGGCGTCTGCCGCTGGTGCCGCGCTACCGGCAGAAACTGCAGACGGTGCCGTTCCGGCTCGGACGGCCGGTCTGGGTCGATGACCCGCATTTCGACCTTGGTTACCACGTCCGGCGGACCGCCCTGCCGGCGCCCGGCGACGACCGGCAACTTGCCGAACTGATGGCGCGGGTGATGTCCCAGCGCCTGGACCGCGATCATCCACTGTGGGAGTACTGGGTCATCGAAGGACTCGCCGAGGGCCGCTGGGCCCTGATCTCCAAGGTGCACCATTGCATGGTCGACGGGGTTTCCGGCACCGACCTGTACCGGGTGATCTTCGACTTCTCGCCCGAGCCCGCGCCGATCGCCGCCACCGACGACCGTGCCCCGGGGGCGAAGCCTTCGCCCCTCGAGCTAGCCGCGGAGGCCGTCCTGGACGATGTCGTCCTCCCGCTCCGCGAGGCCCTCGCGTTGAGCAGTGCGGCCTCCCATCCCGGCGGGGCTATCCGTCAGGCCGCTGACGCGGTGCGCGGCTTCGCACAACTGGCCCCGGCCGCATGGCCGGCCACCGGGTCGTCGTTGACCGGGCCCATCGGCAAAGAACGGCGTTTCACCTGGGTCCGGGCATCGCTGGACGACGTGAAGCTGATCAAGCGAGAGCTCGGCGGCACTGTGAACGACGTGGTCCTGGCGGCGATCACCGGTGGCTTCCGGGCGCTCCTGCTCGTCCGCGGCGAGCAGCCCGGGCCGCACATGGTCCGCTCGCTGGTCCCGGTATCCGTCCGGGCTCCGGGCGAGGAGAACGTCTACGGGAACCAGGTGTCAGCGCTACTGGCTGACCTTCCTGTCCACATCGCCGACCCGGCGGAGCGGCTCGCGGCCGTCCAGGCCGGGCTGCAGGCGCTGAAGACGGGCAAGGAAGCGATGGCCGGCGAGTCGCTGGTCAGGATGGGCCGTTACAGCTTGTACTCGCTCACGTCCTGGGGAATCAGGCTGGCGTTCGGCCTGCCCCAGCGTGAGATCGTCACCGTCACCACGAACGTGCCAGGCCCTCAGCAGCCGTTGTACGGGATGGGCCGCCGGCTCGTCGAGATCATCCCGTACGTTCCGATCGCGACCACGCTCCGCACCGGGATCGCGATCTTCACCTACTGTGGCACCGTCACCTTCGGGATCACCGGCGACTTCGCGGCCAACCCCGATCTCGACGTATTCGCCCGCGGCATCGAGCATGACCTGTCCGAGCTCTTGGCCGCCGCCGGGCGCCACCAGCGAGCCTCGGTCACCTCATGAGACTTCTTCTCGGTCCCGCGGTTCGCCGGCCGCCCAAGCGCGGTCGAGGAACTCGCTGATCTCGGCGGTCAGACGGCCGGGGTGCACCCAGAGCTCGGCGAACGTGCGCGTCCGGATCAGCCTGGCGTCAGGAAGCTGCCACGCCAGCCGCTTCGCGTCGGTCCGAGGCCAGATGAGAAAGCCCTTGATCATCGGGCCGGATGGCTCCCCGCTAGGGACGTTCGTCCCTACTGCGCATCGGCTTGACCAGGGATTATGCGAAGGCAAGCACAGCGCGCGGAGGGTCCGGTGGCCGAAACTCACAGCAAGCAGCCAGATCACTGGCTGGCACTCGGGCCGCCCGGTTCGGGCGGTTCCTGGGGGTGCCGGATCGAGAGCGTGGGCGTGAAGCTCCCCGCCCAGCGCCTGACCACCAGGGATCTGATGAGCCGGACCAGCCATCGCACCCGCATCCAGCTGGAGCGGCTGACCGGAATCCACGAACGGCACGTCGTCGGACCGGGCGAGAACTCGTTCACCCTGGCCGCCGGGGCGGCCCGCGACTGCCTGGCTCACTCGCAGCATCAGCCGCAGGACATTCAGATGCTGATCAGCACCAGCATCACCCGGTCCAAGGGCCGGTACACGCAGTCCTTCGAGCCCCCGCTCAGCCTGTACGTGAAGCAGGCGATCGGTGCCGCGCAGGCGGCGAACTTCGATCTGTCCAACGCGTGCGCCGGCATGCTGACCGGCGTGTTCGTCCTTCAGGACCTCGTCGCCCGGGGCGAGATCAGCTGCGGCATGGTGGTGTCAGGCGAGTACATCTCCCACCTCAGCTGGAACGCGGCGCGGCAGATCCGTTCCCTGTTCAGCAAGCAACTCGCATCGCTGACGCTCGGCGACGCGGGTGCCGCCGTGATCGTGGAACGCGCGCCCAGCGGTTCTGGCATCGACGTCATCGGCTTTACCACCCTCGCCGAGCACAGCCGGCTGTGCCTCGCCTTCCCCAGCACGGTGGGTCCGGGCGCTCAGATGTACACCAAGTCCAGGACGCTGCAGAAGGTGGCGATCGATGACATGGCGCCGCTGGTGGCCGAGGCGATCGGCGAAGCCGGAATCGACCTGGCCGACATCGATTTCATGATCCCGCATCAGACCTCGGCCCGGGCCATCCGGGCGGGTACCGAGGAATTCGTCCGGCGCCTCGGCGCCAGGCCGAAGCACGTGGTCGTCAACCTGGAGGAGTACGGCAACACCTCGTCTACGACGTTGTTCGTGGCGCTCCACAAATACCTCGAGGAGCAGCGGATCCATAAGGGAGACCGGGTCATGCTGCTGGCGCTCGCCTCCGGCATCGAGATCGGCATGGCCCTATTCACCGTCGACAGCCAGGTGGATCGCTATGGGCACGCGCATTGAAGCCGCCAGCGCGCTGACGGGCCACGGATTGCGGAAGCCGACCGCGCGGCGCCTCGCCGACACCGCCGCCCGGACCTGCCTCGCGCATGCGGGCCGGGAGCCCGGCGATGTCGACATGCTGATCAACGCCGGCATCTACCGGGAAGACAACATGGGCGAGCCCGCGCTCGCCGCCCTCATCCAGGAGGACATCGGGGCCAACCTGGGCCAGCCGCCCATCGGAGGGCACGGCACCTTCTCGTTCGACCTTCTCAACGGCATCTGCGGCGTGATCACCGCCATCCAGATTGAGTCGGGTCTGCTTGATTCTGGCGTCATCCGGCTCGGCGCGATCGTGGCCAGCGATGTCGACCCGGATCACCGCCATGCCGGAGCCGTCCGCCTCCAGCCGACCGGCGGCGCGATGCTCCTCGGACGGGACGAAAAGCTCGCCGGGTTCACCGATTTTTCCACCGAGACGTTTCCCGAATATGACGACCTGTTCGCTAGCGGGCTGGTGTGGCAGGAGCGGCACGGGCACCGCGTCCCGCGGCCGGCAGCCGGCCAGCACGAGATGGTAATCGAAGAAAAGCCTGGCTATGCGGCCCGCCTCGCCGACTGCGCGGAGGAAGCGAGCCGCCGTTTCCTGCGCCGCCTGGGCATGAGCTGGGGCGAAATCGACCTCGTCGTACCCGCGCCGTCCTCCCCTGACTTCCTCGACGCCCTGGTGGCGAGACTCGGCGTCCCAGGCGACCGAGTCGCTTACATAGGGGAAGACCTTGACGGCGCCTACACCACCGGGCCCATCGCCGCCCTGCAAGCAGCCATCAAAACTGGCCGGCTCGGCGAGGCCCGGACCACCCTCATGCTCGCCGCCGGGGCTGGCATCACCGTCGCCCTCGCCATATACCGTCAGGAACCGCCCTGACGCTGGCCCTCCCCGCGCCGCCTCGCGAGAGCTGGGGTAACAACCAAGGGTCCCGGGTCGGGAGGACCTTTGGCCCTTGGTCGGTGGCGGCGACCAGGGTCAGGTGTAACTAGACGAAGAATCAGCTGCGGCGCTGTTCCGCCCGATCCTGACCGCGGCGGGCCGCGCACGCTAATCCTGCGCGGGAGTTGATGGCGATGTACAGCGCAGACTCTATCGAAGCCGGGACGAGCCTTCCGGAGCTGGCCAAGTGGGTCCGCGAGATCGCGGAGCTGACCCAGCCCGATGAGGTCGTCTGGTGTGATGGCTCGGATGATGAATGGGACCGGCTGACCGGCCTGCTGGTGGAGGCCGGGACGTTCACGCGGCTGAATCCGGAGCTGCGTCCGAACAGCTTCTGGTGCCGGTCGGATCCCGGTGACGTGGCCCGGGTGGAGGACCGCACGTTCATCTGCTCCGAACGGGAGGAAGACGCCGGGCCGACGAACAACTGGATCGCGCCGCAGGAGATGCGCGAGACGTTCGCCGAGATCTTCGACGGGTGCATGCGGGGCCGGACCATGTACGTGGTGCCGTTCTGCATGGGCCCGCTGGGCGGCAAGATCTCCCAGCTCGGGGTGGAGATCACCGACTCGCCCTACGTGGCGGTCTCGATGCGGATCATGACCCGGATGGGCGTGGCCGCGCTGGCCGCGATCGAGGAGGACGGGTCGTTCGTCCGCGCCGTCCACTCGGTGGGCGCGCCGCTGGCGCCCGGGCAGGCCGACGTGCCGTGGCCGTGCAACCAGGCTAAGTACATCTCCCACTTCCCCGAGACCCGGGAGATCTGGTCCTACGGGTCCGGGTACGGCGGGAACGCGCTGCTGGGCAAGAAGTGCTACGCGCTGCGGATCGCGTCGGTGATGGCCCGGGACGAGGGCTGGCTGGCCGAGCACATGCTCATCCTCAAGATCACCCCGCCGGGCGGGGAGCCGCGGTACGTGGCGGCGGCGTTCCCGTCCGCGTGCGGCAAGACCAACCTGGCCATGCTGCAGCCGACCATTCCCGGCTGGCAGGTCGAGACCGTCGGCGACGACATCGCCTGGATGCGGTTCGGCCCGGACGGCAGGCTGTACGCGATCAACCCCGAGGCCGGGTTCTTCGGCGTCGCGCCGGGCACCGGGATGAAGACCAACGCCAACGCGGTCGCGGCCATGTGGGGAAATTCGATTTTCACCAACGTGGCGCTGACCGACGACGGCGACGTGTGGTGGGAGGGCCTGACCGAGGAGCCGCCCGCGCACCTGACCGACTGGAAGGGCCGGGACTGGACGCCTTCGTCGCCCGAGCCGGCCGCGCACCCCAACGCCCGGTTCACCACCCCGGCGGACCAGTGCCCGATCATCGCGCCGGAGTGGGACGACCCGGCCGGGGTGCCGATCTCGGCGATCTTGTTCGGCGGCCGCCGCGCGTCGACGGTGCCGCTGGTGATCGAGTCGTTCGGCTGGGACCACGGCGTGTTCCTCGGCGCGAACATCGCCTCGGAGAAGACCGCCGCGGCCGAGGGCACGGTCGGCGAGCTGCGGCACGA
>DAIOWL010000392.1:0-2792 GCA_036758545.1 Streptosporangiaceae bacterium
GTGATCGAGGCGGTGATCAGGAACCCGGGCGGCCTGCTCGAGCACGCCCGCGACGGCCAGGTCATCGTCGACCTCAGCACCGCGAACCCGGCCTCCACCCGGGCGCTGCACGACGAGCTCCGCGGACGCGGCGTGCGCTACCTGGACGCCGGGATCTCCGGCGGTGCCGCGGGGGCGGAGAAGGGCACGCTGACCCTGATGGTCGGCGGCGACGAAACCGCGCTGGCGCAGGTAAAACCGCTGCTCGACACGTTCAGCGCCCACGTGCACCACATGGGCGGCAGCGGCACGGGCCACGTGACCAAGGTGCTCAACAACTTCCTCAACGGCGTCACGCTGGCCGCGACGGCCGAGGTCATGGTGGCGGGCAAGAAGGCCGGGCTCGACCTGGCCCAGCTGCTGGACGTCATCAACACCTCCACCGGTGTCAGCTTCGCCTCCCTCAACCGGTTCCCGCACATCATCAAGGGCGACTACCTCGAGGGCGGGCTGACCGGGCGGCTGATGGCCAAGGACGTGCGGCTCTACCTCGACCTGGCCGAGGAACTCGGCGTGGTCACGCTGGTCGGCCCGGGCACGCTGGCCGCGTTCCAGGTGTCCAACGCGCTCGGCTACGGCACGATGATCAGCAACCGCGTCGTCGACGCCGTCGGCGACCTGGCCGGCGGCATCCGCGTCCCGGAGCAGGGGCACGAGCAGGAGCAGGAGCAGGAGGACTGAAGCCCATGCAGGTCAGCCACGGAAGGTCCGGCCAGCCGTCCGAGCAGCGCACCGCCACGTTCACCGGGACGGTGCACATGGACCCGGTGCTGAACGCCCCCGGAGTCATGATCAACACGGTGATCTTCACCCCGGGCGCCCGCACCCACTGGCACCGTCACCCCGGCGGCCAGCTGCTCGTCGTCACCGCGGGCCGCGGCATCGTGGCCACCCGCGCCGCGAACACACAGGTCGTGACCAGCGGCGACGTCGTCTGGGCCGAGCCGGGGGAGGAGCACTGGCACGGCGCCTGCGGTGACTCGCTGCTGACCCACATGGCCGTCTCGCACGGCACCACCGAATGGGGCGGCGAAGTCGCCCAAAGCGACTACACCGCCGCGCAACCGTAACCCGCCCGTCCCGACATGAGCGAACAGTACGAGGTGCTGGCGGTCCGCTACGGGACCCGGCAGGCCAGCGCGGCCGAGGTCTTCCTCAACTACCACGTCTACCACGAGCCCGACCGGCCGCTCGGGATGGACTACTTCTTCTGGGTGGCGCGCAACCCGGCCCGTTCGGTCGTTATCGACACCGGCTTCTCGCCGGCCGGCGGCGCCGCCCGCGGCCGGACCATGCTGATAGACACGGTGCCCGCGCTGCGTGCGGCCGGCCTGAGCCCGGACGGCGTGGCCCACGTCGTGCTCACCCACGCGCACTACGACCACATCGGCGGGCTGCCGGCCTTCGCCGGAACCGACGCCGAGGTCATCATGACCAGGGACGAGTACGACTTCTGGACCGGGCCGATGGGCCGCCGCGGCCAGTTCGCGCACTCCGCCGAGGCCAGCGAGCTGGACCGGCTGCGCGAATTGCGCGCGGCCGGCCGGCTGACGCTGGCCGGCCGGACCCGCCCGATCGCGCCCGGCATCGAGCTGATCCAGGTCGGCGGGCACACCGCGGGTCAGGCCATCGTCACCGTGGCCACGGCCGGCGGGCCGGTCGTCCTGGCCTCCGACGCGGTGCACTACTTCGAGGAGCTGGAGCGGGACCGGCCGTTCTCCATCGTGGCCAGCCTCGCGGACATGTACGCCGCCTTCGACCAGATCCGCGAGCTCGCCCACGGCGGCGCCCGCGTCGTCGCCGGGCACGACCCGCTGGTCGCCGAGCGGTTCGGCCATCCCGCCGACCCGCCGGGCGTAATTACGATCAGCCGGTAGCGACCTGAGCTAGCGCGCCGGCCAGTTCGGCCGGGCGGGTGAACATGGACTCGTGGCTGCCGGGCACCCGGACGGGGGCGACCTTGATCCGCTCGGCGAAGCGGTCCCAGCCGAACTCACCCGGCGGCAAGGCCACATCCTCCGAAGACAGCACGTAGTGCAGCGGGATGCCCATGGTCCGGTAGGCCTCGTCGGCGGGCGGGTCGGTGAAGGTGCGGAACGGCTGCGGGCGCAGCACCGCGTGCACGGCCGCGGCCGCGGCCGGGTCGGCGTCGCCCATGAAGGCGCCCTGGAACACCTCGAGCGGCATGGCCACGGTGTTGTCCTCCGACGATCCGGCCAGCGAACTGAACAGCTCCTGGTAGCTCGGCGGGATCTCGTCGTACAGCGGAACACCCGACTCGGGCACGAAGGCGCTCCAGAACACCAGGGCCTTGAGCCGGGAGGCCAGCCGCGGCGCCGCGCCCGCGATGACGTAGCCGCCCCAGCTGTGCCCGACCAGCGTGACGTCGACGGCGAAGGACGCCTCGACCTGGCTCACCAGGCTGTCGATGCAGCCGGCCAGCGTGACGCCCCGCGGGTCGTCGTCGATGCCGAGCCCGGGGCAGGTCGGCGCCCACACCCGGTGCCCGGCGGCGCGCAGGCTGCTGGCCACCGGCTGCCACGCCCATCCGCCGTGCCACGCCCCGTGCACCAGCACGATGTTCTCTGTCATGGTGACCTCTCTCGCCGCGAACCAGGGGGAGCCGGGACTGCCGGGAATCAGGATTTGACGATATCCCGGACGAACGCGTCAGCGGGGCCGTGCAGCGCATCGTGGGCCGCGGTGAACAGCTCGTGCGCGCGCCGCCCCGGCCAGCCCTCGGGCAGCAGCGC
>DAIOWL010000392.1:2892-6628 GCA_036758545.1 Streptosporangiaceae bacterium
AGCCGGGGGTGCGGGCTGATCCAGGTGGCCGCGGCCAGCGGCCCGAACCCGTGCCAGGCCAGGGCCCGCCGGACCCGGTCCCGCTCGCCGCGGCTCTCCTCCGGCACGGCATAGATCACCGTGCGCCAGATGCCGTCCCACGCGTCGCGGCCGCGGTCGAAGATCCGGGCCTGGCCCTGGTCGAGCATCCTGACGCTCCGCCCGGTGAGCGCGTAGCTGGTCTGCCGCCCGTCGCGGGAGGTGGTGAACCAGCCCTCCCGCCGCATCCGGGACAGCACCACCCGGGTCGTGCTCTCCCCGACGCCGAACACGTCCAGCAGCTGGTTCAGCGCCCGCATCCGAACGCGGCCATCATCGATGTAGCGGAGATGGTCGCCGAACAGGTCCCACACGATCGCCCGCGGCTTCATCAGGGGGTTGCCAATCCGCGCATGAGGGCTATTGTGTGTCATAGAAACAGCGCTCGTCAATAATATGAAACATATTGTGGAGGAGCCCAGGTGCGGATAGCGGTCCTCGGCGGCGGCCCCGGCGGCCTGCTCGCGGCGCTGCTGGCCAAGCGCGGTGACCCGGCCCGTGAAGTCACCGTATTCGAGCGCAACCGGGCTGGCGACACGTTCGGCTTCGGCGTGGTGTTTTCCGACGCCACCCTGGACGGCATCGACGCCGCCGATCCGGTGCTCCGCCGCGCGCTGACCGAGCACGGCGTGCACTGGGATCCGATCGAGGTGCGGCTGCGCGGCGAGCGCTGGCGGTTCGGCGGCAACGGGATGGCCGCGGTGGCCCGCCGGACGCTGCTGACGCTGCTTCAGCAGCGGGCGGCCGAGGCCGGCGTGGACCTCAGGTTCTCCGCCCCGGTCCATCCGGACGATCTGCTCGACAGCGGATACGACCTGGTGGTCGCGGCCGACGGGGCGAACTCGCAGATGCGGGCGCGGTTCGCCAGCGCGTTCGGCCCGAGCGTGGTGACCGCCACGGCCAAGTTCATCTGGTTCGGCACCACGTACCCGTTCAGCGGGCTGACCTTCGTGCACGAGCAGGGCCCGCACGGCGTGTTCGCGGTGCACGGCTACCCGATCGGGAACGGCGTCTCGACGTTCATCGTGGAGACCGACGAGCGCTCCTGGCGCGAGGCGGGCCTCGACGCCTTCGACGCCGGCCAGCCGCCCGGGCCCAGCGACCAGGTCACCCAGGCCTACCTGGAAAAGCTCTTCGCGACCCAGATCGACGGCTGCCCGCTGCTGGTGAACAACTCCCGCTGGGGCAACTTCCGCACCTGGCGCACCCGGCGGTGGTCGCACCGCGCCGGACCCTCCAACCGGACCGCCGTCGCCCTGCTCGGCGACGCCGCGCACACCGCGCACTTCTCCGTCGGCTCGGGCACCAAGATGGCCATGGAGGACGCCATCGCGCTGGTGGCGGCGCTGGACAAGGCTCAAGAGGTTCAAAGGGACCGTACGGACCCTGACGGCATCGACGCGGCGCTCGCCGTCTATGAGTCCGAACGGCACGGGCAGGTCGCTCGCATTCAGGACGCCGCCCGTCCTTCGCTGTCGTGGTGGGAGCACTTCGGCCGGTCCTACCGCAGCCTGCCGCCCTGGCAGTTCGCCTTCCACTTCTTCAGCCGCTCGCTGCCCGTCTCGAAGCTGCGCCAGCGCGACGCGGCCTTCGTCGATTCGGTGCACCGGGCCTGGTCAGCTGCCCACGGCGGGGCAGCAGATCCCCTGCACACGCCGATCGACGTCGCGGGTGCGACGCAGCCCGGCCGGGTGGTGACGGTCGAAGACGGCGCCGCAGGGCTGGCCGCCGGGCCCCTCCCCTTGCAAGCGCCGGCGCTGCGGCCCGGGCCGGGCCGCTGGGGTGCGTGGGTGAGCGCCCCGGACACCGAGGACGGCCTCGGCCACGCTCAGCAGGCAGCGGCCCGGGCCCTGGCGGCGGGCGCCTGCCTGGTAGCCGTGGCCGACGGAACCCCGCTGACCCGGCGGCTGGTCTGCGAGGCCGCCCGGCTGGAACAGGGCGCGATGACCCTGCTGGTCGAGGACGGATCCGAGACCAGTGATTTCGAGGACCGGGCCCGCACCGCGGTGCTGTCCGGCCGCACCGACCTCGTCGGCAGGCGGCAATGAGCATGACCGAGGGAACCGTGCCCTGGCCGGACGAGCTGGCCCTCCGGTACGCGAGGGCCGGCTGGTGGCGCGGGCGGGACCTCGGCGCCGAGTTCGCCGACGTGGCCACGGCCAGGCCGGACGCGACGGCCCTGATCGACGGCACCACCCGGATCAGCTACGGGTCGCTGCTGGCCCGGGCCGACGCGCTGGCCTCCCGGCTGGCCCGGCTGGGGCTGCGGCCCGGGATGCGGATCGTGGTCCAGCTGCCGAACGGCTGGCCGTTCGTCGTCCTCACGCTGGCCTGCCTGCGCGCCGGGATCGTCCCGGTCATGGCGCTGCCCGCGCACCGTCGGCACGAGCTGGCCTACCTGTGCGAGCACAGCGGGGCCCGCGCCCTGGCCGTGCCGGACGTGCTGCGGGGTTTCGACCACCAGCAGATGGCGGAAGAACTCCTGGCCGGCTCGGCCACCCTGGCGCACATCCTGGTCGTCGGCCAGGACGTTCGGCACCAGGACCTGACCGCGCTGTGTTCTGAGCCGGAGGCCCCGGTCCCCGTCCCGGACCCGCCGGACCCGGCCGGCGTCGCGGTGTTCCTGCTCTCCGGCGGCACCACCGGGCTGCCCAAGCTGATCGCCCGCACCCACAACGACTATTCCTACAACGCGCGCGCCTCCGCGGAGCTGTGCCGCCTGGACGAGCGCACGGTTTACCTCGTCTCGCTGCCCGCCTCGCACAACTTCCCGCTGGCCTGCCCCGGCATCCTCGGCACGCTGCTGTCCGGCGGCCGCGTGGTCATGATCGCGTCGCCGGACCCGGCCAGCGCGTTCGCCGCCATCGAGCGGGAGGGCGTCACGATCACCGCGACCGTGCCCGCGGTAGCCCAGCGCTGGCTCACCCACGCCGTCGGCCCCCTACGCTCGCTAGAAGTCCTCCAGGTCGGCGGCGCCCGCCTCGCCGACGAGCACGCCAGGCGGATCAAGCCGGTGCTCGGCGCGACCCTGCAGCAGGTGTTCGGCATGGCCGAGGGGCTGCTGAACTACACCAGGCTGGACGACCCGGACGAGGTCATCTGCGGCACCCAGGGCCGGCCGCTGAGCCCGGGCGACGAGGTCCGCATCGTCGACGCCGACGGCCGCGACCGGCCCGACGGCGAGCCGGGCGCGCTGCTGACCCGCGGGCCGTACACGCCGCGCGGCTACTACCGGGCGCCGGAGCAGAACGCCCGCGCCTTCACCCCGGACGGCTGGTACGCCAGCGGCGACGTGGTGCGCCGCCGGCCGGACGGCAACCTGGTGGTCGAGGGCCGGGACAAGGACATGATCAACCGGGGCGGGGAGAAGATCTCGGCCGAGGAAGTGGAGAACCTGCTCTACCGGATGCCGGGGATCGCCCAGGTCGCCGCCGTCGCCGCGCCCGACGCCGAACTCGGCGAGCGGATCTGCGTCTTCGTCGTCCCGGAGCCCGGCCGGGACATCAGCCTGGGCGCGATCTCCGATGGCCTGGAGGCCGCCGGGGTAGCGAGGTTCAAGTGGCCGGAACGGCTGGAGATCGTGGCCGAGTTGCCCGTCACCAAGATGGGCAAGCTGGACAAGAAGGCGCTCCGCGACATGCTCGCCGGGAGGAGCACA
>DAIOWL010000393.1:0-6621 GCA_036758545.1 Streptosporangiaceae bacterium
GGCTCTTGATCGTGATGCCGCGCTCGCGCTCGATGTCCATCCGGTCCAGGTACTGCGCCCGCATCTGGCGGCCTTCCACCACCCCGGTGAACTGCAGCATCCGGTCGGCCAGCGTCGACTTGCCATGATCGATGTGAGCGATGATGCAGAAGTTCCTGATCACGGCCTGATCGGTATGGGCGGGCGCCGGCCGGGCGTCCTGGCCCGTCCGGTTCCGCTGAACCGGCTGGCTGGCGGGGGTAGGTGGTGACACGCGCATCCGTTCGGGTGATTCGCCGGCTAGCGGCCTGAGTGATCCATGATCCCATGTCCGGCCTAGTGCCCTTGCCGACCCGCCTCGATTGGGCCGGTCGTGAGCACGGTATTGAGCACGAGATCGGGCTCTGGTTTGAGCCGGGGGGTCTGACTCGGATAAGCTTCGTCGTCGCGTCACCCGTCGTCGCGTCACCCACAGACAACCTTGAAGGACTCCCACGCGTGGCGAACATAAAGTCTCAGATCAAGCGCAATAAGCAAAACGAGAAGGCGCACCAGCGGAACAAGGCCGCGAAGTCGTCGCTGCGTACCTCCGTGCGCAAGTTCCGCGAGGCCGCGGACGGGGGGAACCTCGACGAGGCCGGGACCGCGCTGCGCGCCGCTACCCGGCAGCTCGACAAGGCGGCCAGCAAGGGCGTTATCCACAAGAACCAGGCTGCGAACCGCAAGTCCGCGATCGCCAAGCGCTACGCCGAGCTCCAGACCAGCTAGGTCGCCCTGCCGGGCGGCGGCTCAGTTCGGATCGTCGCCGGCCCGGCTGGCGACGATCCGGCGCACCGCCCGTTCCAGCGCGTAGGCCGCGCTGGTCGCTTCGCCCTTCACCTGCGCGTCCGCTTCGGCTACCGCGTGCAGCGCGCGGGCGATGCCGTTCGGGTGCCAGCCGCGGAGCTGCTGCCGGACCCGGTCGATCTTCCACGGCGGGGCACCGACCTCGGCGGCGAGCGCGGCGCTGCTGGCACCCCGCGGCGCCGATCCCACCCGGCCGAGCAGCCTGACTCCCTGCGCGAGCGCGCTGCAGATCAGCACCGGGGAAACGCCCGTGGCCAGCGCCCAGCGCAGCTGTTCGAGCGCCTGGGCCAGGTGCCCCTCGACCGCCCGGTCCGCGACGGTGAACCCGGTCGCCTCGGCCCGGCCCCGGTAGTACCTGGCCACGACCGACTCGTCGATGTGGCCGTCGGTGTCGGCGGCGAGCTGGTCACAGGCGGCCGCGAGCTCGCGCAGATCCGAACCGACCGCGTCGAGCAGCGCCCGCGCCGCGGCGTCATCGGCCCGCCGGCCCGCGCGGCGGAACTCGGTCCTGATGAAGTCCAGTCGCTCGGAAAACCTGGTGACCTTCGGGTATTCCATCATCCGGGCCCCGGATGCCCTGATTGCGGCCAGCAGTTCCTTGCCCTTCGCGCCGCCCGCGTGCGTCAGGATGAGGACCACGTCCGGCGCCGGATTCTTCGCGTACCTAGCCAGCTCGGCCGCGATCTCCTTGCCGGCATTCTGGGCCGAACGGACGGCGAGCACGCAGCCGCCGCCGAACAGCGAAGGCGAGGTGAGCGAGTCGAGCTCTCCCGGGCCGAGCGCGGACGCGTCCAGGTCGTGGACGTCGCCGCCGGGGGCGGCGTCGCGGGCGGCGGCAATCAGGTCGCGAACGGCGCGGTCGACGAGGAACTCCTCCTCGCCGACGACGAGCGTGACAGGGACGACCTCGGTGGCGGGCGGGTTAACCGCGGTGCGCGCAGCCATGACCGCAGCATGCCATGCATGAGGCCCGAGTGCCGAACCGGCGCCCGAGATTGGCTAGGTGGCCGAGATCGGCTCGCCGCCGAGCCAGACGCGGCGCGGGGTCAGGCCGTAGGACCAGACGAAGGCGCCCTCGTGGTCGGCGTCCCACAGCACCATGTCGGCGAGCCTGCCGCGGACCATCGCGCCGCGGTCGGGAGCGCGCAGCGCGTGCGCGCCGCCGATGGTGGCGGCCCGCAGTGCTTCCTCGACGCTCATCCCGAAATAGGACACGGCCATGGAGATGACCAGCGACATCGAGGTGACGCCGGTAACGCCCGGGGCGTGGTCGGAACCAAGCGCGACCGCGACGCCCTTGTCCAGCAGGTCGCGCACTGGCGGCCGGGCGCCGGTCTGCAGGGCCGGGCTGGGGCAGACCACGGCGGCCACGCTGGCCTGGGCCAGCGCCGCGACGTCCTCCTCAGTAGCCTCGTGCAGGATGTCCGCAGACGCACAGCCGAGCTCGGCGGCCAGCCCGGCCGCGCCGGTACGTGAGTCCCCGCAGGCGTGCAGCCGCGGCAGCAGGCCCGAACGGCGGCCCGCGTTGAGGATCCAGCGCGCCTCGTCCTCGGAGAACCGGCCTTCCTCGCAGTACACGTCCACGCTGTCCGCGCCGATCGCAGCCGCGTCCGCGCACCAGGAGCTGACCGCGTCGATGTAGTCGTGGCGGCGGCCGAAGAACTCCGGCGGCACCGCGTGCGCCGCCATGAACGTGACGTGCACCCTCGGCATGCCCTGCTCGCCTTCGAGCCCGCGCAGCATCCGCACGTCGGCCAGCTCGCCGTCCCTAGTCAGGTGGTATCCGGTCTTGGCCTCGAGGGTCGTCGTGCCGGACCGCAGCCAGCGGCCCAGCCGGGCGCGCACGCCGTTGCACAGCGTCCAGGGGTCGGTGCCGCGGGTCACGGTGACGGTAGACGCAACGCCGCCGCCCGCGGCGGCGATCTCGGCCTGCGAGGAGCCGTTGGACCGCATGGCGAGCTCCGCCCAGCGGTTGCCCGCGTACACCGGGTGGGTGTGGGCGTCGATCAGCCCGGGTGTGACCAGGCCGCCGCCCAGGTTCTCCACGTGGTCCACGTCGACGATGTCGTCGACGATTCCCGGGATGCGCTGAGGCAGCTCGGCCGCGGGACCGACCCAGGCGATCCGGTCGTCGCCGGTCACGATGGCGGCGTTACTCAGGATCTCCGAGCCAGTCCACAGGCGACCGATGTTGGTCAGCAGCCGAACAGTCACCGGCGGTCCCCCCCGGGACTGGTGATCCCAAGCGCCATGAGCGTTCACCTGTCATGACACGTACACACCGGAAGCCCGGCGGCACTAGACGAGCTGCGCTGCGCACCACGCAGGGGCATCGGAACCGATCACGGTACGGGCCGAGCGGGTACGGCAGCGAACATATCGATCCAGACACGGTATTGCACCGCTACCACCGCAGACAAGCCTTTCGGCGAAATGCCGAACCTTATCCGCCAGGGTGGTGAAAGCACCCTCAGTTAACGAGAAAATGCCCGTCAAACGTGACCGCTATCACGCTTGGACCT
This sequence comes from Streptosporangiaceae bacterium, assembly GCA_036758545.1. Taxonomy (GTDB): domain Bacteria; phylum Actinomycetota; class Actinomycetes; order Streptosporangiales; family Streptosporangiaceae; genus Palsa-504. Next base: position 3,348 of record DAIOWL010000393.1, read on the forward strand.
GGACACAATCGTCTAGTGCGGCTTCGAGTTGCGCGGCCAGGCCGGGCGGGACCCGGGCCTCGAGAAGTGTACCGTCCGCGCTGTGCTCGGCCGCGAGCACCTCGCCCTCGGCGTGCGCCCGGGCGACCAGGTCGCCGCGGCTGTACGGGATGGTGAGCTTGACCTGAATATCGAGCCGGGGCAGCGCGGCCTCGATAGCGTCGCGCAGGGCAGCCAGGCCCGCACCGGTCTTGGCGGAGATACTGAGGCTGCCCGGCTCCCTGGCGCGCAGGCCCTGCAGCACGACCGGGTCGGCCGAGTCGATCTTGTTGACCACCACGAGCTCGGGCACGTGCCCGGCGCCGATCTCGGCCAGCACGCCGCGGACCGCGGCGATCTGCGCCTCCGGCTCGGCATCGGACCCGTCCACCACGTGCAGGACGAGGTCGGCCTCGGCCGTTTCCTCCAGCGTGGACCGGAACGCGTCGATCAGCTGATGCGGCAGGTGCCGGACGAAGCCGACGGTGTCGGTCAGCGTGAACGTCCGCCCGGACGGTGTCTCGGCCCGGCGAACGGCCGGGTCGAGGGTGGCGAACAGCGCGTCCTCGACTAGGACCCCGGCCCCGGTGAGCACGTTGAGCAGGCTCGACTTGCCCGCGTTGGTGTACCCCGCGATGACCACGGACGGCACGTCGCGGCGTCGCCGCTGGCCGCGCTGCACCTTGCGGCCGGTCGACATGCCCGCGATGTCCTTCTGCAGGCGGGAGATACGCGCCCGCAGCCGCCGCCGGTCGGTCTCGATCTTGGTCTCGCCCGGACCGCGGGTGCCGATGCCGCCGCCGCCGGCCACCCGGCCGCCGGCCTGCCGGGACAGCGACTCGCCCCAGCCGCGCAGCCTGGGCAGCATGTACTGCAGCTGGGCCAGCTCGACCTGGGCCTTGCCCTCCCGGCTGCGCGCGTGCTGGGCGAAGATGTCCAGGATCAGCGCGGTCCGGTCGATGACCTTGACGTGCACCACGCCTTCCAGGTTGCGCAGCTGGCTCGGGGTGAGCTCGCCGTCGCAGATCACCGTGTCGGCGCTTGCCGCGGCGACGATGCCGGCCAGTTCGCGCGCCTTGCCCGAGCCCACGTAGGTAGCCGCGTCGATCCGGCTGCGGCGCTGGATGAGGCCGTCGAGCACCTCGGAGCCCGCCGTTTCCGCCAGCCGGCTCAGCTCGCGCAGGGAATTCTCCGCGCTGGCCAGGCTGCCCTCGGCCCAGACCCCGATCAGCACGACCCGCTCGAGCCGCAGCGCCCGGTACTCGACCTCGCTGACGTCCTGTAGCTCGGTGGAGAGCCCGGCCACCCGCCGCAGCGCGTGCCGGTCCTCCAGGTCCATGTTCGGCAGATCCTGGTCCCCGAGGTCCGGCTGCTCATTAAAGACCGTGCTCATTGTCCTCCTGGTGCTTCCCGTCCCCCCGATGGTGCCATGCACCGGACGGGTTTTCACTTGATTAACACCGCGGCGGCGCCATATGTGCCCCGGCAGGCCCTTTCCCGGATGCAACCTTTTAACTGGAGAGGTGTCTCATGGGCATGGCGAACCTGCGGGCCGGCCCGACGGCCGGCGATGACATGGCCACGGGTGTCAGCGGGCTTTTCCGGACCCGGTACCCGGAGATGGTGCGGCTGGCCGATCTGCTCGGCGCGGATGATCCCGAGGACATCGCGCAGGAGGCCTTCGCCCGGCTGCTCAGGAAGTACGACTCACTGCGCGACCCGGACGCGGCGCTGGCCTACGTCCGGGCCAGCGTCTGCAACCTGACCCGGAATCGGCACCGCCACCTGCGCGTCGTCCGGCTGCGCACGCCGGCCGGGCGGCCTGAGGAATCGTCCGAGCAGGCGGCCATCCTGCGGGAGGACCACCGGGAGGTGCTGACCGCGCTGGCGGCATTGCCGCCACGAAGGCGCGAGGCGATTGTCCTGCGGTACTGGCTCGACCTGTCCGAGAGGGAGATCGCCGAGGCCATGGGCACATCGCCGGGCACGGTGAAATCGAACGTGAGCCGGGGCCTGGCCGCCCTCGCCGAAGCTCTGGGGGAAAAAGCATGAACACGCTCGAAGACCGGCTGCGCGAAGCGCTGAGCGAGCGCGCTCAGCACTCGCCCGTCAGTGATGATGCCTGGGCGCGGACCGTCGTCCGAGCCCAGAGGAGACGGCCCCGGCCTTCGGCCTGGTCCCGGTTCATGATCCCGGCCGCGGCGGCCGCAGCCGTGATCGCCATCGTCGTCGGGGCCAGCCTGCTAGCCGGGGACCGGAGCCCGCACGGCGGCTCCGGGGCGATCGGGCCCGCGACCAGGCCCGCGACCGCCTCACCGTCAGCTACGCCGCCCCGGCCGCCCGGACGCAACGATTACCTGATGCGGCAGGCGCCGCCGGTCAGCGCGGTGGTCCCGGTCAAGCTGACCATGGACCGCACGACCACGTGGACCTTCGTGTGGTTCGGCTACATGAAGAATGCTCGCAACGAGGGAATCGCGTTGTGCTCGGTCACCGACGGCGGCAACTACTACGGGAGCGGCAGCTGCGAAGCCGCTACGGTAGCTGCGGGCAAGGTCGCCAAATCCGACGGCGGGAACGGGTCAATACGGCTCGGTACCGTGATCAGGCAGGTGACCTCGGTCACCGCGGTGCTGGGCGACGGCCGCCGCGTTCCCGGCATGCTCGCCTTCGGGCGCGGCTTCCCGTACAAGGTCTGGGCGGTGGCCTACCCGCAGGAAAACAACGCCCACGTCGTCTTCGCCGACGACGGCGGGCACGAGCTCGGCCGGCTCTCGTTCAGCGCGGAATATCCCGCTCCGTCACAGCCGCGTAGCGGCGGGATCGTGGTGTTCCGCTACCCGGCTCACGTGCTGGAGCCGACCGCGGGCACGATGAAGGCCTACCTGCTCGACGGCCGGCTCGTCGGGGTCACGGGGAAGGTCGTCGGATTCTGGGACTCCTCGAACAGTTCGGCCATTGCCAGCCGCCCGGCCGGCGGACCGCCCGCCGTGGTCAACATGGGCGGCGAGGTCGTCAACCACGCCAAGCTGTCGGAGTACTACGGATACGCCCATGAGAACGTGACCCGGGTCGTGCTTCGGCTGCCCGGCGGCGCGGAGTACGGGGCGCAGACCTTCGCCGCCTGGCCCGGAAGCGGCCTGCGGTTGTGGGCGTTTAGCGTGCCGTCCCGCGCGCTGTCGGTCAAGCCCAGCCAGGACGTCTTGCTGGGCTATGACGCGGCGGGCCACGTGATCTGGTCTGGCAGATGAGCCTC
>DAIOWL010000394.1:0-6591 GCA_036758545.1 Streptosporangiaceae bacterium
CGCCGGGATCCGTACCGTTGCCGCAGGAGCTGACGGAGCATACGGAGGGCACGATGGCCCCAGATCGCCAGGATGAGATCGCCGCCTCAGTGGCCGCCCTGCAGGACCTTGGCCCCGGCTATGACCAGGCCCTGGCCGAGGGCCTTGTGGAACGCATCGGCGCGGAGATCGACAAGCGGATCACGGCCGAGGTGGACAATCGGGTCACGGCCGAGGTGGACAGCCGCATCCTGACCCAGCTGGACCGGTACGCGGGGTGCAGGCACCAGCGCCGCCGGGCCAGACGTATCAGCCGGGCCGAACGGCGCATGGTCCGGGCCGAGCGGGCCGACCGCTCCGGCCTGCAGTCCATCATGCTGGCCCTCGGCTCCATGCTGGTCGCCCTGCCGGTGACCGCGATCGCGCTCAGCGGGTCCCCGGGCGTGGCCGCTATCATGCTCCTGGCCCTGGTGTGGATCATCGTCGGGATCATCAATGTGGCCTATGCCACGCGCAAGCACCCGCAGCAGTAGCCCGGTCGTCCGTTACCATCGCCTCTCGTGGAACCTGGCTCCCCGAGACCCGCGCTCGCCGCGCTGATCGACCGCTACCAGCCCGACGGCGACGCCGAGACGGCCGACATCCGGCGGGTACGCGCCCTGCTGGAGACCGTCGGCGACCCGTACCGGCGCGATCTTCCGCTGCACGTCACCGCGTCGGCGCTGATCGTGCACCCGCCCACCGGCCGGGTCCTGCTCCGCTGGCACCAGCGCCAGCAGGCCTGGCTGCAGGTGGGCGGCCACGGCGACCCGGGGGAAACCGACCCATTGGCCATCGTCGCCCGGGAAGCCGAGGAGGAGACCGGCCTGACCGACCTGGTGCCGTGGCCGGACGCCGAGATCAAGCAGGTCGTCATCGTCGATGTCCCGCCGGGCAAGGGGGAGCCCGCCCACCAGCACGCCGACGTCAGGTTCTTCATGGCCACCAGCACCCCCGACGCGATCCGCGCCGAGAACGCCCAGGCCCAGCTGCGCTGGCTGACCCTGCCCGCCGCCCGCGACACCACCTCCGAGCCCAACCTCAGGGAAGCCCTGACCCGGATCGAGCCGCTGCTGAACCCGCCGGCCACCTGAGCTCCGGCACTCCCGACTCTTACCGCCAAACAGTCACAGATTTATCATCAGGGCCATGACAGGTATCCGGCTCGCAGACCGCATGGCCAGGCTCGGCACCGAATCCGCCTTCGAGGTGCTCGCCCGCGCCCGGGCCATCGAGGACGCCGGCGGGAAGATGATCCACCTGGAGATCGGCGAACCGGACTTCCCGACCGCCCCGCACATCGTCGAGGCCGCGGTCGAGGCGCTGCACGCGGGCGCGACCCACTACGTGCCCGCGCCCGGCATCCCGCCGCTGCGTCAGGCCGTGGCCGCCTTCCTGGAGCGCACCGGCCGGATGCGGGTGACCCCGGACCGCGTGGTCGTCACGCCGGGCGCCAAGCCGATCATGTTCTTCACCATCCTCGCCCTGGCCAACGAGGGCGACGAGGTGCTCTATCCCGATCCCGGGTTCCCGATGTACGAGTCGATCACCTCGTTCACCGGGGCGGTGCCGGTGCCGGTTCCGCTGCGCGAGCGCAACGGCTTCCGCATCGACACCGACGAGCTCGAGCGGCTGATCACCGACCGGAGCAGGCTGCTCATCATCAACTCGCCGCACAACCCGTGCGGCAGCGCGCTGACCCGCGAGGACTGCGAGGCGATCGCCGCCATCGCGCTGCGCCACGACCTGACCGTGCTGTCCGACGAGGTCTACTGGGCCATCCGCTACGGCCACCAGCACGCCAGCGTGCTCGACGTCGACGGGATGGCCGACCGGACGATCCTGCTCGACGGATGGTCGAAGACGTTCGCGATGACCGGCTGGCGGCTGGGGTTCGGCGTGTTCCCGCCCGCCCTGGTCGAACCGGTCACCCGGCTGGCCATCAACTCGGTGTCGTGCACGTCCGCGTTCAGCCAGTACGCCGCGATCGCCGCGCTGGAAGGCCCGTGGGATGCGGTCGATCAGATGGTGGCCGAGTTCCGCCGCCGCCGGGACATCATCGTGGCCGGCCTCAACGACATTCCCGGCATCACCTGCCTCGAGCCGCAGGGTGCGTTCTACGCGTTCCCGAACATCACCGAGACCGGTCTGACATCGGCGGATCTGCAGGCCAGGTTGCTGGCTGACGCCGGGGTGGCAGCCCTGTCCGGCACCGCGTTCGGCCCGTGGGGCGAAGGTTTCCTGCGGTTCTCCTACGCCAACTCGGTGGAGAACATCCGGCTGGCGCTCGAGGCCATCAGGGCGCAGCTCACCTGACCAATGGCATCGCGGAAGCGCGGCTAGTCCGGCTAGACCGGCTCTTCCTCTTCGTCGTCGGGCAGCTTGAGGAACTCCTCGGCGGCTACGCCCATAGACAGGTCACCGGGCTGGAGTCCTCCGTCGAGGCCCGGAGGACTATCCGGGTTGATCTTGATGAACGGCGGCATCTGCGGCTCGGACCACACGACTTTCTTGCGCTTGCCGACGACCCAGCGCCTAATCCTGACCATGCTGTGTATCTACCCCCGGCACCGTCAATAACCGCGCGGCCCCGCCTTACCTGGAGCCATTTCCCGGTCCGTCCGGGCGCTGGACGGGTCGGCCGCCGGCTGGATGTCGCGACGGGTGACGGCTAGGTAACCCACGAGGATCACGACAGCGATCGTCACGATCACCGCGACCCGTCCGGAGCCGAAGCCGGCGCCGCTCAGCGACTGGGCCCGGCCGAAGTAGTCGGCGAACGAAGCGCCCAGCGGGCGGGTGACCACGTAGGCGAACCAGAAGGCGGCGATCGCGTTGAGCCCGAACCGCCACCAGAACACCGCGGGGATACAGATGATGAAGAAAAACATGATCGCCGACCCGAGGTAGCCCAGGCCGAGGACGCTGGCGGTGAAGTCGCCGAGCGCGGTGCCGAGCGCGAAGGTGGCGAACACCACGGCCCAGTAGAAGGCCTCACGCCGGCGGGTGACGATGCTGTGGATCGACAGCGTGCCCTCGCTGCGGTACCAGGCCCAGAAGATCAGCGCGAGCACGACCGCCCACAGCAGCGTGGTGCCCGCGTACGGGATGCCGATGAACAGGTGCAGGGCATCGGACACCCCGGTGCCGAAGATCGCGATCGCGTAGGCCAGCGACCAGTAGGCGGCGGCGACGTAGCGGCGCGTCCTGAACTGCCAGACCAGGGCGACGGCCAGCAGGCCCCCCTCCACCGCCGCGCCGACCTGCCTGTTCCCCAGCGCCAGGTAGTCCGATACCGCCTCGCCGCCGCAGGTGGTCAGGAGCTTCACCAGCCAGAACAGGACAGTGATCTCCGGCACCTTCGCGGCGAGCGGCTCCGGGAAGAGCCGGGCGCGGCGGGCTCCTGAGTTCACCCTCCGCGCCCGGCTTCGAGAACCGCTATCGCGTGCCCCGGCTGGCCCAGGTCCGCATCCGACCAGGGCGGCGATTCAGCGGGCAAGTCCCCTCCATCACCAGACGGCGTGTGGCCACGGTATGCCGCGGCCCGGCGCCGGCGGGACCGCCCGGAGGACGAATTCCGGCTCGCCCATCTCATCCTCAGGTCGCAGACGCGGCCGGGTACGCTGCCGGTAGGCCACCACGAAGGACGCACATTGGGCACGATGACCAGGCTTCCCGCCCCGCCCCTGGCTCCTGTGCCGGCGTGCCCGCCAGAGCAGCCACCCGACGAGATCACCCGCGGGCTGTTCGGACTGGGGCGCCGGCTGACCCGGACCCACCCGATGGCCGGCGACGCGCTGCTGGCCGCCGTCCTGCTGGGCCTGTGCTCGGCGTGGCTTTCCTGGTCCAGCTGGGCCGGCTACCGCGCGGCCATCGTGCAGACCGCGCTGATCGCGGTGCTCATCTTCCGCCGTCGGCAGCCGTCCGCGGTCTTCCTGGCCGCCAGCGCCATCGCGTTCGCCCAGTGGCTGCTCGGCTTCCCGCTGCTGGGGGACGTCGCGCTGCTGGTCGCTCTGTACACGGTCGCGGCCCACGAGTCACGGATTCGCGCCCTGCTCGCCACCGGGCTGCTCGGAGCGGGCTCGGTCATGGCGGCGGCCAAGTGGCAGCTGGCCGGCACGGTGCCGCGCTCGCTGCTGTTCCTGTCCGCGATGGTGGTGGCCGCGCTGTTCGCCGGGCTGACCGCGGCCTCGGGAAGCAGGTACCTGGCCTGGATGGACGAGCGCGCCCGCAGGCTCGAGACCGAGCGCGACCAGCAAGCGGTGATCGCGGCGGCCGCCGAGCGGACCCGGATCGCCAGGGAACTGCACGACATCGTCTCGCACAGCCTGTCGGTGGTGATCACCCTGGCCGACGCGGCGTCCGTGGTCGGCAGGTCCGATCCCGCCGGTGGCGTCGAGGCGATGACCGAAGCCTCCGAGGTCGCCCGCTGTGCGCTGACCGACATGCGGGCGATGCTGGGCGTGCTGCGGACCGAGGAGCCGTCCGCCGGACTGGCGCCGCAGCCCGGCATCGACGACCTCGGCGCGCTCGTCGAGCGGATCCGGGCGACCGGGCTGCCGGTGGACCTGGCCGTCGAGGGCACCCCGTTCCCGCTCGGTGCCGCCGCCGAGCTGACCGCGTACCGCATCGTCCAGGAGGCGCTGACCAATACCCTGCGTCACGCCAAGGCCCGCCACGCGACGGTCACCATCGCCTACGACCAGCCCCAGCTCCGGGTGCGGATCGCCGACGACGGTACCGCGAGAACGCCGGACGCGAGCCGCGGCCACGGTATCGAGGGCATGCGCGAACGGGCCGCGCTGCACGGCGGCACGCTGCGTGCCGGGCCCGACCCGGATACCCCCGCGGGCTGGCTGGTCGAAGCCACCTTGATCGAGGCCACCGTGGGCAGGCCCTGATGAGCGTCTCTATCTTGCTGGCGGACGACCAGCCGCTGCTGCGCCGCGGCTTCCGGATGATCCTCGAAGCCGAGCCCGACCTGACGGTGGTGGGCGAGGCGGGCAACGGCGAGGAAGCCGTCGAGCTCGCCCGGCGGCACCTGCCGGACGTCGCGCTGATGGACATCCGGATGCCGGGCACGGACGGCATCGAGGCGACCCAGCGGATCACGGCCGCCGGGCCGCTGCCCAAGGTGCTGGTGCTGACCACCTTCGACCTGGATGAGTATGCCTTCGGCGCGCTGCGGGCCGGTGCCAGCGGCTTCCTGCTCAAGGACGTGCGCCCCGGCGAGCTCGTCGCGGCCATCAGGACGGTCGCGACCGGGGACGCGGTCGTCTCGCCGCGGGTGACGCGCCGCCTGCTCGAGGAGTACGCCCAGGTGCTGCCGCTGGCCCCGGGCCAGCGGCAGCGGCAGTACCCGAAGCTCGCCGCGCTGACCGAACGCGAGCGCGAGGTGCTCATCGCGGTGGCCAGGGGCATGTCCAACGCCGAGATCGCGGCGTGCTTGTTCGTCTCCGAGGCCACCGTGAAGTCCCACGTCGGGCGGATCTTGTCCAAGCTCGCCCTGCGCGACCGGGTCCAGGTCGTGGTGCTGGCCTACGAAGCCGGCCTTATCCAGCCCGGCGTCCGCTAGAGGTGAGCATGAGCCGGCGCGGCTCAGATTCCCGGCCCGGATTCCTGTCGCGTATCTAGTTCCGCCCACACGGCCTTGCCCGCTTCGGTCTCCCGCACCCCCCAGTTGCTGGCCAGCGCATCTACCAGGATGAACCCGAAACCCGACTCGTCGTGCCGGTCTGGGATGCGCGGTTGCGGCCACTGCCGGTCGGTGTCCTGGACCTCGATCCGCAGCCAGGTCCGCCCGGCGTGCAGGTTCACCGTGACGACATCTATGCCCTTGGCGTGCCGGACCGCGTTGGTGACCAGCTCAGATACGAGCAGGGCAGCGACCTCGTCCACGTGGGCCAGCTGCCATGCGATCAGCGCGGCGCGGGTCGCGTGCCGGGACAGCCGCACCGAGTGGCTAACCGCGGGCAGCGTCATGCGCAGCTGCCGGGAGCTGTGCGCTCCGCTCGGACAGGCGGGAGCGCCAAAGGCTGCTCCGCTTTCAATCGTCATCACTTTCAACCCTCAACCCTCGTGTAAGCCGGGGTGCCCGGCACTGCTCACGGCGCAGGCAGCAGCCGGCTCGTGGCTCGGCGGCAGCCTGGCACGGTCCTGGGCGCCGCCCACGACGTGCATGGTGACCGTGTTCTCTGCGTCGTCTCAGAATCCGGTCTCGAGCTACGCCGAAACTGAAGAGGGCCTCATCGTTTACGCCAGATCTACTGATTAGTAGCTAAGTGCTAGCTGACCATAAGCTGATAATCGCAGGTACGCTGCGTGCCAGCCGGGTAGCGGGGGTTGGGGCATCTGAAACAAAACGGCACGGCCCGATGGGGCCGTGCCGCTCGGTGTCCGGGGGAATCGTGGAGGCGGAGACGGGAATCGAACCCGTGTACAGGGCTTTGCAGGCCCTTGCCTAAGCCACTCGGCCACTCCGCCACAAGGGGCATGCCGCAAGGGCATACGGACCTCCGCGAGCGGACGACGGGATTCGAACCCGCGACCCTCACCTTGGCAAGGTGATGCTCT
>DAIOWL010000395.1:0-2809 GCA_036758545.1 Streptosporangiaceae bacterium
CGAGAAGGAACGCCTGGTCCGGGCGGCCAACGTCATGGCCATTGCCGGGCTGGCCACCGTCGGCCTAGCCGTGTCGGCCGCCATCTTGCTGGTGACCGACTACGTCTCGAGCGGCCTGACCGCCGCGCTGATCACCACGTTCGTGACCCTGCTGTTCGCCGGGCTGTGGTTCGCGCTCCCGCTGGCGCATCGGCGCTGACCTCAGACAGCTTCGGCGTCGGCGCCGGCCGCCACCTGGACCTCGGCCAGGCTCGCCGCCACCGGTACCGCCTGGTCCAGCTGGACCAGGCCGAACAGCCGCCGGACCCGCTGCCGGGCGCAGACCAAGCGCAGGCTGGCCCCGTGCGCCGCCGCCTGCCGGGCCGCGCCGGCCAGCACGCCGAGCCCGGCCGCGTCGATGAAGCTCACCCGGTCCAGGTCGGCCACTAGCGGCCGGCCGGCGGACGCCAGCGTGAACAGCCGCTCGCGCAGCCCGGCCGCGGACGCGAAGTCAACCTCCCCGGCCACGGTGACGAGCACATAGTCCGGCTCATGCCGGACCAGGACGGTCAGTACGTCGTCCAGGTCCGGACCATCGCTCGCGACCAGCATTAAAACGGCAGTATCGGACTGCGTTGCAGCCCAGAAACTATCGGTCACAACCTCTCCCCCCACCTGTCGGATCCCCACTCCGGGTCTCGACGGCGGCGAGGCGGGCTTCCGCACGCACGAAGCTCCGTCAGAAAGGCCACCCCTGGCAAAAGCCCATTCCTCGCCGAGACTGAAATTACCCCTCGGCCGCCACAGCCGCATCATCCGATGTATGTACGCCGTTATGTAACTTGGCCGCCACGGTCGGGGTGGCGTGACACCCGCCCGTTCGGGATCAAAGACCTCTCAGGCGGCCAGCGGGCGGGCGGCCGGGACGGGCAGCAGCAGGTCGCTGACCGGATGCCTGGTCCGAGGCGCCGCCTCGCGGGCGGCCAGCGGCGCAGGCAGGCCGGCCGCGCTGTCCTGGCGGCCCACGGCGAGGACGACGACGGGCGTGAGCGCGTCCGCCAAGCCGAACCCGGCGCGGACGGCGTCGGCGTCGAACCCGCCCATCTGGTGCACGGCCAATCCGTCCGCCTGGGCCTGCGTGACCAGCGCGGCCACGGCCTGACCGGTGTCGTACAGCGCCCACGGCTGCGGCCGGCCGTCGTCGCCCGCGGTGCGCGCCGCGACCAGGATCAGCGCGCTGGCCGCGCCGGCCCAGGCCTGGTTGCCGGGGGCGAGCGCGGCAAAGAGCCGGTCGTGAGCCGGCTCGCCGCGGTGGGTGACCAGGAACCGCCAGGGCTGGCTGTTCCCCGCGGACGGCGCCCAGCGGGCCGCCTCGAGCAGCGCGGCCAGGGCCTCGTCGCCGATCTCGTGCGCCCGGTCGAAGCCGCGCGGACTCCACCGCTCGGCGAGCAGCGGGTGAACGGAAACGGCGGTGCCGGCGGTCTTGCGCATCGACGCGGCTGCTCCTTCTGCTGAATACATGATGTGTCATAAAACAAGTGATGACACGTCATGTATTCCGGCGGGTGGTCTAGGCTGGGCGGATGGGGCAGGTCCGGGTGGGCACGGCGTCGTGGACGGACCGGACGCTGATCGAGTCCGGCTGGTACCCGCCGGAGGCGAACAACCCGGAGAAGCGGCTGCGCTACTACGCCCGGCAGTTCCCGCTGGTAGAGGTGGATGCGACCTATTACGCGCTGCCCGCCGAGCAGACCGCGCGGGCCTGGGCCGAACGCACGCCGCCCGGCTTCACCTTCAACATCAAGGCGTTCAGCCTGTTCACCCAGCACCCGACGCCGGTCCGGGCGTTCCCGGCCGACCTGCGCGAGGCGGCGGGTTCAGCCGGCAAGGACCGGGTGTACCTCAAGGACGTGGACCCGGCGGTGGCGGAGGCGGCCTGGGACCGGTTCCTGGCCGCGCTCGGCCCGCTGCGCGACGCGGGCAAGCTGGGGGCGATCCTGCTGCAGTTCCCGCCGTGGTTCCCGATCGGCCGGGCGCGCCGGGAGTACATCCTGGCCTGCGCGCAGCGGGCCGCGCCGGACCGGGTGTGCGTGGAATTCCGCAACCGGACCTGGATGACCGAGGACAACCAGCGGGAGACGCTGGACTTCCTGGCCTCGCACCAGCTCCCGTACGTGTGCGTGGACATGCCGCAGGGCTATCCGAGCTCCATCCCGCCGGTGCTGGCCGCAACCAGCGACCTGGCCGTGGTCCGGATGCACGGGCACTCGGACAAGTGGACGAGCAAGGAGATCTCGGAGAAGTTCGGCTACAAGTACAGCGATAAGGAGCTGGACGAGTGGGCGGGGCGCCTTCGCGAGCTGGCCGGGCAGGCCGAGGTCACCCACGTGCTGTTCAACAACTGCTACCGCGACTGGGCGCACGTCAACGCCCAGCAGCTCACTGCGAGGCTTGCCGCTCCCGCACCTGGCGCTTGATCCGGGACAGCATCGCGGCCATGCCGCGCAGCCGCAGCGGGCTGACCAGGTCGGCGAGCCCGAGCTGGCTGGAGAACTCGGGCGGGGTGGCCAGCACCTCCCCGGCGGCCAGGCCGTCGAGCCCGGCGTGCAGGATGGCCGCGAAGCCGCGGGTGGTCGGCGCCTCGGCCGGGGCGTCGAAGTACAGGTGCACCTTCTCGTCCGGCTCGACCTCAACCGCCAGGAACAGCGGCGTCTGGCACTCCGGGACCGGCTCCATCCGGTCCCGGTGCCCGGCGTAGCGCTCCGGCAGGGGCGGCAGGTCCTGGGAGAACTCCAGCAGCAGCTGCAGCCGGTCCTTGTCCGGCAGGCTG
>DAIOWL010000395.1:2909-6584 GCA_036758545.1 Streptosporangiaceae bacterium
GGTCACGGGCTGTCCCCGCGGGTGATCGGGACCCGGACGCTGTTGCCCCACTCGGTCCACGAGCCGTCGTAGTTGCGCACCTGGCCGAAGCCGAGCAGGTGCTGCAGCACGAACCAGGTGTGGCTGGACCGCTCGCCGATGCGGCAGTAGACCACCACGTCGTCGTCCGGGCTCAGCCCGGCCTCGCCCTGGTAGATGGCCTCGAGCTCGGCGCGGGTCCTGAACGTGGCGTCCTCGGCCGCGGCCCGCGCCCACGGGACGCTCTTGGCGCCGGGGATGTGGCCGCCGCGCAGCGCGCCCTCCTGCGGGTAGTCGGGCATGTGCAGCAGCTCGCCGCTGTACTCGCCGGGCGAGCGCACGTCGATCATCGGCTGCCCGAGGTGCCCCTCGACCTGGTCCTTGAACGCGCGGATGCGCGAGTCGTCGCGGGCGATATCCGGGTAGTCGGCCGGCGCGGGCTTCGGGGTGTCAGTGCTAACCGGGCGGCCCTCGGCGATCCACTTGGCCCGGCCGCCGTCCATCAGGCGCACGTCCGGGTGGCCGAACAGCGAGCACACCCACAGCGCGTACGCCGCCCACCAGTTGTTCCTGTCGCCGTAGAGCACCAGCGTGGTGTCCCGGCTGATCCCCTTCTCAGACATCAGGCGGGCGAAGCCGGCCCCGTCCACGTAGTCGCGGGTGACCGGGTCGTTGAGTTCGGTGTGCCAGTCGAGCTTGACCGCGCCGGGGACGTGGCCGGTCTCGTAGAGCAGCACGTCCTCGTCGGATTCGGCCACCACCAGGCCGGGATCGTCGAGGTGCTGCGCGACCCACTCGGTGGAGACGATCATCTCCGGGTGGGCGTACTCCTGGAACTTAGGCGCGGAATCCTGCGGCAGCGCCATAGGTCACCTCCGCTCGTCGTTTCGTCATTGAAGGTCGACTCGCACTGTAACGCGGCAGGGCGGCGGGGCCTTCCCCGCCCCGGAACCAGGGTCAGCTGGAGTTAACGCCAGCGGATACCGCGGGCGGACTTCAGCACCTTGTTGATCACACCGGACGTCAGCGCGTTGACGTAGACGGCACCGTCGGGATAGGTGGCCACGGCGAGGCCGGGGTCGACGCCGTCGATGCGGGCCACCGGCACCGGCCGGTCCTGGTCGGTGGAGTGGTTCGTGTCCCGGCAAGCGGGGATCACGCCGGTGCCCATCACGTGCATGTGCACGACGGCGATCCGCGCACTCCGGGTGTACGGCGGGTGCGTCCGCAGCGACGAACCGCCGTAGGTGTGGCCGCGGAACCTGATCGCCGCGACGCAGCTTCCCGACGACGAGACGCTGGTCGCGGGCGACGAGCACGCGGTGAGCATGATCAGCAGGGCGGCGACCGCGGCCGCTGCGGCTGACGGCCTGATCCGGTGAGCCATAGCGGTTAGACGCACCGCCGCCGGATCCGGTTCTCTCTCCCCCCCGGCGGCGCCGCCAGGCGCAGGACACGCTCCGCGGGGAGAGGGGACGCGGTCGGCGGGGAGACGGAGCCTGCGATTTGCGGGGATTGGTAACGACGTGGCGGCATCCGTGCGACCCTCGAGGTTGGGCGGTTTACGAAAGGCCTAGAACCTTCATGGGACTTCGCAGGGTCTCCGGAGGGCTGGCGGCGATGCTGCTGGCCACCGGGCTCGTAGCGACCCTGCTGCCGGCCACGGTCACCTCGGCCGACGTCAAGGCGGCGCTGGCCCCCGCCCAGGCGGCCAGCCGCCCGCCGCTGGCCGGCAAGGTCGTCGGCATCGATCCCGGGCACAACGGGCTGAACTACACCAGCCCGGCGTTCCTGGCCCGCAAGGTCTGGAACGGCCGCGAGTGGGAGGGCTGCGACACCACCGGGACGCGGACCGCCGGCGGTTACACCGAGGCCATGTTCAACTGGAACGTCGCGGTCTACCTGCGCGCGGACCTGATCCGGATGGGGGCGCGGGTGGTGATGACCCGGACGGGCAACCATGGCCTGGGCCCGTGCGTCGACACGCGGTCCCGGATACTCAACCGGGCGCACGCGAACGTGTCCATCGACATTCACGCCGACTACGGGCCGCTCTCCGGCCGCGGCTTCACGGTCCTGGAACCGGTGGCCGACGGCCCGAACAACAAGGTCATCGGGTCGTCGAAGCGGCTCGGCCGTGACGTGCACGCGATGATGCTCCGCGACACGGCGTTCCGGGTCAGCAGCTATTACGGCACCGACGGCTACATCACCCGGACCGACCTGGCCGGCCTCAACCTCACCACGATGCCGAAGGTCCTGATCGAGACCGGCAACATGCGCAACGCCGCCGACGCCGCGCTCCTGGTCAGCCCCAAGGTCCAGCGGGCCGTCGCGGCCGCGCTGGCCGCGGCGATCGCCGGGTTCCTGGCCGGGCACTGAAACGAGCGGCTAACGCGAGCGGCGGCGGAGCTTGACCCGGTAGGAGTAGTGCTCGGGGTCGAAGTAGCTGACGGCGAGCTCGACCGGGGTGTCCTCGGCGTCGAAGTACACCCGGTCGATCCGCAGCAGCGGCTCGCCGGTGTCGCAGCCCAGGTGCCGGGCGGCGAACGCGGGGGCGCCGGCCGCGCTGACGCTCTGCTCGGCGGCGGCGACCGAACCGGCCAGTGCTATTTCACTCAGGCGCACGTCGATCAGCCCGATCACGGTCACCCGGCTGCGCCGGCCCGCCGCGGCTAGCTCGCCGAACCCGGTCAGCAGCTCGCCGATCCGCGGCGGCAGGAAGACCGAGGTGTAGCAGAACGGCACGCCGGCGTGCCACCGGACCAGCGTGACCGCGCAGATCTCGTCCGACGGGAGCCGGAGCCGGGACGCCGCCTCGACGTCGACCTTGCGCTGCAGCGGGCTGACCACCTCGCACTCGGTGTCCAGGGACAGCGCCATCAGCTCTTCGACGGAGCCGAAGTGGTTGACGTACCGGTCCTGCTCGGCGACCGGGTAGGTGCCCCGGCCCGCCACCCGGTAGATGATCCCCTCGGACACGAGGTCCTGCATGGCCCGCCGGACGGTCTGCCTGCTGACCGAGTAGCTCGCCGCGAGCTGCTCCTCGGTGGGCAGCTGGCGGCCGTCGGCGTACTCGCCGTTGCGGATGGCGTCCCTGATCTGGGTGGCCAGGGTCCGGTAGGCGACGGGTCGCAGCTCCATGACGAGAGTATGCCCCGGATTGACTTCGGCCGCACCTTTGTGAGGAAATGGCCGTACAAATTGACGCCGAGGAAGGAACCGCGATGACGTCGGTGGCGGTGACGCTGGCCGAATGGGCCGCCGGATTGGAGCCTGACCGCGAGGACCTAGAGCTGGCGCACCGGTCGCTGCTGGACACGGTGGCGGTAACCCTGGCCGCCCGCGAGCACCGGGTCACCCGGCTGGCCGCGGCGCTGCCGGAAGGCGCGCGCTGGGCCGTGGCCGGGCACGTGCTCGACTTCGACGACCTGCACATGCCGTCCACCACGCACGTCAGCGTGGTGTGCGTGCCGACGGCGCTCGCCACTGGCGGCGGGGCACGGGCGTACCTGGCCGCGGCCGACCTGGCCGCGGCCGGGGTGATGGCCCGGCTGGGCACGGCGCTGGGCTGGCGGCACTACTCGGCCGGGTGGCACGCCACCTGCACGGCCGGGGCTCCGGCCGCGGCGGCCGGAGCGGCCGTCGCGTTCGGCC
>DAIOWL010000396.1:0-6582 GCA_036758545.1 Streptosporangiaceae bacterium
TGCTGTCCGGGTTCAGGACCAGGGTCCAGCCCCACCGGTGGATCGCGATCTGGTGATGGAAGGTGCAGAGGAGGACGCAGTCTTTGAGGCTGGTCGGGCCCCCGTTGGCCTTGTGCCGGGTGTGGTGCACTTCGCAAGCCGAGGCAGGCTGGTTGCATCCGCCGGCCCACCGGCACTTGCGGTCCCGCAGCACCACTGCGTTGCGGATGCCCGGCGGGATCGTCTCGGCGTACCCGATGTCCAGCGGCAGGCTCGGCCCGCCCAGCCGCGCCCCCAGCTGGTGGCGGCGCAGGAACGACGCCAGCCCGCCCGGCCCCGAGACCAGGTCGACGGCCTTGCCGATCACCGCCTGCTCGAGCGCAGCCCAGGCCGCGTCCCGGCCGCCGTCCCGCTGCCGCGCGTCCAGTTCGACGCAGAGCCGGACGAGGGCCTGCAGCGCGTCGATGTTGACGTCGCCGGTCACGATGGGGGCCATCGCCGCGTCGCAGGTGATCGCCTCGGCGGCGTCGCCGTCCAGCCAGGCGCCGCCCTCGCTGCCGGTCTCCGACGCGAACGCCCGGCACGCGGCCCACCGCTCCCGGATCTGCGCGGTCCACTGCTCCTGCAGGGCCGAATCGGCGTCCAGCAGCAGCAGGTCGGCCAGCGAGATGTGCACCCAGGCTTTCACTGGCTGCCCGGCCCGCTCCGGCAGCAGGTTGGCGGCCACTAGCCGCCGCATCGCCTCGGCCAGCGCGTCGTGGTACCGCTGGTCCCGGGTCCGGTCATCGTCCTTCCCGGCCGGGGCACCCAGCGCATCCAGCACCCGCCCGACCAGCTCGGCGCACTCCGCCGTCAGATCCCCGTGCACCACGCCGGCCCCGCCGAACGTGGTCGCCAGCTTCAGCCCGCGGTCGGTGAAGTCCCGGTCCGGGTCCTCGTCCGGGAGATCAGCGCGGGCCCGCTCGTACATCTGCGCGGCCATCGCGGCCAGCTCCTCAATCCCCAGCCCCGCCGTCGCCGCGGCCACCAGGAGCTCATCGGACTGATCCCGCAGGTGCTCCGGCAGCCGGTCGGTCCACAAGCAGATCAGCCGGCCCGCCGACGCGGAAATCTTCCCGGCGGCCAGCGCAGCCAGCACCCGCGGATGCGTAGAGGCCCGCTTAGCCCACGCGGTGTGCCCGACCGCCGCGCCCTTGGTGATCCCGGTCTTGTGGATCAGCCAGGCGCACGGACTGTAGTCCGCATCCTCGAAGTACCCCTGCCGCGCGGTGAACGCGGCCAGGAACGAGGCTCGTGCGGCGGTACTGATCGCGTCGGTCTGCTCGAGGGTCTGCAGGTACCCGGCCAGTTCGGCGGCGGCCAGCTGGGCAGCGTCCGCGGCGGCGAGATAGCCCAGCGCGGCACGTGCCATGTTCATCGCCTCGCTGACGCTGGCGAAAGCCGGGGCAGTGCCCATCCGGGTCACCTCCCTCCGGAGACTCGCAGGGCTGGTCCGGGCAGATCTCTAGGTTTTCAGTTCGATTCTATCGGCCGCCTGCGACATTTCCCGGGACATCCACGCTGGATCACGAAATAGGTACTAATGGTTAAAACGAGGCGTGTGATATTAACGCCATTCCGATGAATGTGACTCTCTAACGGATCTATCCAGCAGAACGCCACATCCATCGAATTCGGCTGGCGCGGCAAGCCGCCAAAGAGACTGCCGTGGCCCGAGGTGCGCACGTGATTCGCACCTCCAGGCGCACCCCAGGCGCACCTCCATGCGCGCCTTCGCCGGTATCGCCGGCGAGGCCCATAACAAGCGCCCATAACAGCCTCCGGTTCCAGTGCCGCACCAGCGCCGTTCCAGAGCCCGCTGGCACCATCTGCACGGACGTGGATGGAGAACCGGGATGAGAAAGCCGCTCTGGACGTACCTAGCCTGCTGTATCGCGGTGTTCATGATCGCGATGGACAACCTCATCGTGACGAACGCGCTGCCGGTGATCCGCCAGTCCCTGCATACCGGCCTGGAGGGCCTGGAGTGGACGGTCAACGCCTACACGCTGACCTTCGCCGTGCTGCTGCTGACCGGTGCAGCGCTGGGTGACCGGTTCGGCCGGCGCCGCCTGATGATCATCGGCATCACGGTGTTCACCGCGGCCAGTGCCGCCTCCGCGCTGGCACCCAGCATCGGGGTGCTGATCGCCGCGCGCACCGTCCAGGGCGTCGGCGCGGCGATCGTGACGCCGCTGACGGTCACGCTCATCGCCAGCGTCACCCCGCCGCAGCGCCGCGGCCTGGCGCTGGGAGTCTGGGGCGCCACCGCGGGTCTCGGCGCGGCGCTGGGCCCGGTCATCGGCGGGGCGGTCACCGAAGCCGCGTCCTGGCAGTGGATCTTCTGGATCAACGTCCCCATCGGCATCGCCGTGCTGCCGCTGCTGCTGCTGGCGCGCGAGAGTCGTTCCGGGGCCGGCCGCCTCGACCCGGTCGGGGTCATCCTGGCCACCGCCGGGTTGTTCGGCATCGTGTTCGGGCTGGTCCGCGGCAACAGCCACGGCTGGACCAGCGCCCAGGTGCTGGGCAGCCTGGCCGCCGGCGGCCTCCTGCTCACCGCGTTCGGTGCCTGGGAGTCACGGGCCGCCGCCCCGATGATGCCGCTGTCGCTGTTCCGCAGCCGCGGATTCTCCGCCGCCAGCGCCACCATGCTGCTCACCAACATGGGCATGTTCGGCGTCATCTTCCTGGTCTCCCAGTTCCTCCAGTCGGTGATGGGCTACACGCCGCTCAGCGCCGGCGTCCACGGCCTGCCCTGGACCGCCGCTCCTGCCGTCACCGCCCCCATCGCCGGGCTGCTGTCCGACCGCCTCGGCGGCCGGCGGATCGTCGCCATCGGCGTCGGGCTGCAGGCGATCGGCATCGGCTGGCTCGCCGCCGAGATCTCCCCGGCCATCCCCTATGCCGACCTCATAGCGCCGTTCCTCATCGCCGGCGCCGGCCTGGGTTTCTTCTTCGCGCCTATCACCCGGCTGACCCTCAGCTACGCTCCCGGGGAGCTCGAGGGCATCGCCTCTGGCACCTCCTACGCGCTGCGCCAGGTCGGCACCGTGCTCGGCGTCGCCGTGCTCGGCTCGGTCTTCTCCGCCGCCGGCGGCCTGGGCAGCCCGGGGCAGTTCACCACCGGCCTGACCGCCGCGCTCACCGTCTCCGCCGCCATACTCGGAGCGAGCGCGCTGGTGGTCCTGCTGGCCCCGGAGACCCGGCCGGCCCGTCCGGCCCCCGCCGCCAGCGTCCCCGCCACGGTCACCGCCGCGTCCTAGGCAACCCCGTGCGCGATGAGGCTCCTGGCGCAGTCGAGCACGGTCTCCCGGGCCGGCCGCGGCGCCCAGCCCAGGACGCGCCGGGCCTTGTCGCTGGTGTGCCGGTTACGGCGGCCGAGCGCCGGGGTGATCTCCCGCAGCGACCGGTCCAGGAACCGGGCCGCGAACCGCACGACCACGTCCGGGACCTGCCGAGCCGGAACGCCACGACCGTCGGCGCCCAGGCCCTCCCGCAGGACGCGGGCCATCTCCGCCATCCACATGAACTCGCCGGTGGCCAGGAACCGCTGCCCGGCGGCGTCCGGCGACGTCATCGCGCGGATGTGGACGTCGGCGAGGTCGCGGACGTCGACGATCTCCAGGCCGATACGGGGGATGCCGCGCATCGTGCCGGACAGCATGCGCGCGATGATGCCGACCGAGCCGATGGTGCCCGTCGTCAGGATGGGGCCGAACACAGCGCCAGGCAGCACCGTCACCAACTCGGTCGGACCAGACATGTAATCCCAGGCCGCCCGCTCGGCCAGGGTCTTCGACCGGCGGTAGGGGATCAGGGCCGGGTCGTCGGGGTCGGTCCACAGCGTCTCGTCGGTGACGCCCTCGGTGGCGTACGACGACGGGCTCGCCGCGTTCGCGGCCGACGTCATCACCACCCGCTTCGCCCCGGCCGCCACAGCGGCGCGCAGCACCCGCAGCGTGCCGTCGCGCGCCGCCGCGATCATCGCGTCCGGGGTACCGCCGCCGAGCGGAGAGGCGACGTGCAGGACGTAGTCGACGCCCTTGGCCGCGGCGTCCCAGCCGTCGTCGGCGGTCAGGTCGGCCACGGCGAAGCTCAGCCGGCCCGCCGGATCAGCCACGGACGACACGGCGTCGGCCACACCCTGCTCCCGGCCCGGATCCCGCACCGTCGTGCGCACCTCATAGCCGCGCCGCAGCAGTTCGGCGATGCACCAGCCAGCGATATAGCCGCTGCCCCCGGTAACCAGAACCAACTCGGCCATGACCGTCCTCCACCTGTGTCACAATGAAACGGAGACCCCTCCGCTACGAGGCCAACGTACCGGAGACCCCTCCGCTTCGCAAGCTCCGTCCCCGCGGTTCCGTCCCTGCAAGCTCCCGTCCTATGACTCCGAACGGACCGGCCATCACGCCACCCGCCCACCACACGCCGTCCAGGAAGGACGCCCGCACCAACCGCGAGCGCATCCTGGCCGCCGCCCGTTCGGCCTTCGCCGCCTCGAGCAGCGCGTCCCTCAGCGCGATCGCCCGGCAGGCCGGCGTCGGCATCGGCACGCTCTACCGGCACTTCCCCAGCCGGGAAGCGCTGATCGTCGAGCTGTACCGGAACGAGATCCAGCACCTCATCGACCTTGCCCCCGCGCTCCTGGAATCGCACGAGCCGCTGGAGGCACTCCGGCTCTGGTTCGGCGAGGTCGCCCGCTACGGGCAGCTCAAGTACGGCGCCGCCGAGGTCATCCACGCGGCGACCAGCGACGACGAGTACTACGAGCCCTTCGTCCGGGCGATCGCCGTCCTGCTCGACCGCGGCGCCGCCGACGGCTCGCTCAAGCAGGGCCTCGACCCCGAGGACGTCCTGCTGCAGCTCAGCGTGCTGTGGCGGATCGATCCGCAACGCGGCGGCGAGGCCAGGGCGGACCGGATCCTCGACCTCATCATCGACGGGCTCCGAGCACCGGGAACTCAATGACCCCGGCCGGACAGAGCAGAGCGTGGAGCTGAGTCAGCGCGCCCGGGTGCGTGCCGGAGACCATGACGAGTTCGGCGTGCTGTTCTGCGAGCACGCCCGCGCCGTCTACAACCACGCGTTCCGGCTGACCGGCAACTGGTCGGCCGCGGAAGAGGTGGTATCGCTCACGTTTCTCGAGGCCTGGCGGCTGCGCGGCACGGTGAGGCCGGACGGCGGCTCGCTGCTGCCCTGGCTGCTCGGCATCGCCCTCAACGTGGCCCGCAACGTCTCCCGGGCGGCCCGCCGCCAGCAGGCGGCGATGAACAGGTTGCCCGTGACGCCCGAGGTCCCGGACTTCGCCGACGACCTGGCCGGCCGTATCGATGATGCCGAACGGCTGGAAAAGATCCACGCCGCCCTCAGCACCCTGCGCCGCACCGAGCGGGATGTGCTCGCCCTGTGCGTGTGGTCCGGCCTGAACTACGCCGAGGCGGCGGAGGCGCTCGGGGTGCCGGTGGGCACGGTCCGCTCCCGGCTATCCCGGGCCCGGCGGAAGTTGCAGCGGGAACCCGGCCCGGCGAGCGAACAGGTAACAGGTGATCGCGTAGGAGGAACCCGATGAACCTTGACGACATGGCCCGGCAGCTGCCGGCCGAACGGGACCTGCCTGCGGCCAGGAAGCAGATCCTCAAGGAGCACCTGATGACCGAACTCCGCCAGACCGACGGCCGGTCCGACCCGACCAGGCCGAGGACCAGGCGTCCCCCCCGCACGGTCCTGGTTGCGGGGGCCGTCCTCACGGCGGCGGCGGTGGCCATTGCGACCGCCACCGCCGTGGGGACGCACGCCAGCCCGCCCGCCCCGAAAGCGGTCCAGCCCGCAGCCCCCGCCACTGCCGCCCGGCTGCTCGCCAAGATCGCCGCCGCGGCGGCCCGCCAGCCCGCCCCGGTCGTACGGGACAGCGACTTCACCTACATCCGCAGCGAGGTCGCCTACGAGGAGGACAGCATCAGCAACGGCCACGAGACGATCTCCATGGCCAAGCTCCACGAGCGGCAGATCTGGCTGCCGGTGGCGAACGTATGCGCCACCGGCCTGCTCATCGAGCAGGGCGAGCGCACGCCGATCTCACCGTTCCCGGTCGTGAACGGCAAGGTCGACCGCCACCCGCCGAAGGGCACCCCGACGCCGAACTTCACCTGCCCGAGCGAGGGCCACCTCGGCGACACCACCTACCGGCTGCTGCAGTCCATCCCCACCCAGCCGGACGCGCTGCTCGCCTACCTCGAGGCCGGCAAGAAGTGGACCAACGACGACCCGCCCACCGAGATCGGCGACATGATCAGGGAGACGATCATGCCGCCGGCCCTGGCCGCGGCGCTGTACCGGCTGGCGGCCACGCTGCCCGGCGCGACCCTCGTCCCGCACGCGACCAACGTGGCCGGCCGGGCCGGGATCGGCATCATGTGGACCAGCAAGACGGCCAAGCAGGTCTACAAGAACGAGTGGATCTTCGACCAGGCCACCCTGCGGTTCATCGGCGAGAAAACCTATGACCCCGGGACGGGCCGGCTGACCGGCGAGAGCGCCATCATCCAGCAGGCCTTCACCGCC
>DAIOWL010000397.1:0-2811 GCA_036758545.1 Streptosporangiaceae bacterium
GGGAGGCGCACGAATGGGCGATATCGAGGACGTCGGCGACGCGGTCGCCGACGAGCTGACCTTCGACCCGGATGTCGACGCGTCCGGCATCACGGTGCGGACCATGAACGGCGAGGTCATACTGGCCGGAACCGTGCCGAGCTATGCGCAGTACCTGGCGGCGACGGCGGGCGCGCGGCGGATAGCCGGGGGCAGGAGCGTGCGGAACGATCTAGAGGTCCGGCTGCCGCCGGGCGACGTACGCGACGACGCCGAGCTGGCTAAGACGGCGAACGACGCGCTCACGCTGAACGAGGCCACGCCCGTTGGCGTCGCGGCGAAGGCATCGAACGGCGACGTCATCCTGACCGGGGTCGTGCGGACCGCCACCGAGCGCACCGCGGCCGAGTTGCTGGTCGCCGCGCTCACCGGGGTTCGCCGGGTGACGAACGACATCGAGGTCCGGGCCGACGCGGGCCAGCCCTAACGCCGGGCCGAGCCATCGTGGTCCGAGACGACCGACTCCCGTCACGCCGCGGTGCGGGTCAGCCGCCGGGTCTCGTCCTGGATCTCCACCGCGATCTCCGCCAGGGCACGGCCGTGCTCCCTGGTGTGGTGCGCGCAGAACAGCAACTCCAGGCGGCTGGGCAGCAGCACCCTGACGTAGGCCCGGGCGCCGCAGCGGTCACAGCGGTCCGTCGCCGTCAGGGTCGCTTCCTCGTACTCTGGCCTCGGCCGGCTCCGCCGCCAGAACCCGCCTGCGCTCATGACGTTCCCCTTCCTGCGCCGGTGGTGTTGCCCATTATTCGCTTGTGCACCTCGGCCGTGAGCCGGTCGATCTCGCGGGTCAGCTGCGTGTTGGTCTTGAGTTCCAGTTCCTGCTCGGTGAAGTCGTGATCGGCCTTGGCCTGCTGGAACGCCGCCTGCCTGTTCTGGCCGATCATCACGAACGTGGAGAGGAAGATCGCTTCCAGCGACACGACCAGGGTCAGCGTCGGCCAGGGCTTGGACTCGATGAACAGCATCCAGACCGTGAACAGCACCACGTGCAGGTAGACGAAGTTCATCGACCCGGCGAACCCGGTGATCCAGTCGGCGACCCGCAGCTGTATATCGGAGGCCCGCTGCGCCTGCTCGGCCAGGACGACCGGATGATGCTGGATTTGAATCGGCAGCGTAATGGGCCGGATCTTTCCTAGCCTGGCCATCGGCGTACCTCCCTGTCAGCTCCGTCAAGTCCACTCCGGATGGCCGTGCCTGGGAAGGCGATGGCACCTTTAGCGGCATTCGTCAGAGCAATAGCCGCCGTCCCTCCAGGCGCAGCGCCGGGCGCCGCCGGCCCCTCAGTTGCGGCGGCGCCCGGGATGCCGGTTCGGCATGGTCAGCCGGTGATGGCGAGGTCATCGCGGACCTTGAAAACGCCGCCGGCCATCCAGGCCGCACCGACAGCGGCGTCGTGTTCGGCCCGGGTGCGCACGTGCCCGCTCAGCGTCACCGTGTTGCCTGTGGTGTCCACGACTACATCGCTGTCGTCCGAGATCAGCGCGTTGCGGTCCAGCGCGGCCTCTACCAGCACGGTGACGTCGACGGGATCAGCGTCGAAGCTGATGTCGATGTCGTCCCTGACGTTGCGGACGCCGGTCAATCCGGACACCGCCAACTCGGCCGCCTCGCGCTGCCTGCCGTACGTCACCACGCCGGTCAGCGTCACGTTGCCGTCGACCGCGGTCGCCTCCACCCCGCCGGGCACGGTGATGTTGAGGGTCAGTGCGTTGTTCGCCGCGGTCGTCAGCATGGCGTCGTCGCGGTAGTCGTCGTCGGACAGCACGACCTCCAGGTGGTTGTGCACGTTCTTCACGCCGGCCACGCGCAGCGCGGCGGCCGCGGCCTCCAGGTACTGCGGGTAGCTCGGGACGGTACCGTCGAGCGCCACGTCCCCGTTAATGTTCACGACGGTGATGTCCCCGGGGTCAATCAGCGGGTCGTACTTGAGCTCGGCTTCGACGGCCTCGCGAATATCGTGTGTTTTCCCCATTTCTTCCACCTCTCCTGCGCGGTTGCAGCGGCTGGCCGCTCAGGACAGTCCATCGTGGGATTCCGCGAAGGTAAAGGCGACCGTGGCTCTGGTGATATTGACCGGGGCTATCCCGCCAGGCGATGCCGAGGGCTCAGCCGGGATCATCGCCGGCCAGCGCGCCGCCGAGCCAGTCGCCGCGGCCAAAGGCGGTGCCTATCGCGGTATTGCTACCGGGTGTTGGATCACCGTGTCGGATCGGTCTTCCATGGGGTTCGACTCACCGATCGAAAGGACCCCATCATGCTCAAGAACGCATCGACCTCCTTGATCGTGCGTGGCGTACTCGCCCTCATCGTCGGGGTCATCGCCATCGCCTGGCCCAACGTGACGATCCTCGCCCTGGTCATCCTGTTCGCGGTCTACGCGTTCATGGACGCCGGTCTCGAGTTGGCCCGCGCCTTCAGCAGCGGGAGGGCCGGACCGGTCATCGGTCACCTGCTGCTTGCCCTGCTCGGCCTGGCGGCCGGCGTGATCGCCCTGGTCTGGCCGTCGCCTACCGCACTGGTACTGACGCTGGTGATCGGGGTCTGGGCGGTCATGGGCGGTCTGCTCGGGATCTTCGCCGGGTTCGCCCCCGGCGAGACCGCGGGCACCCGCACCATGTTCATCCTGACCGGCCTGATCTGGGTCGCATTCGGCGTCGTGCTGTTCGCCCACCCGGACGCCGGCGCGGTGACCCTGGCCCTGCTGTTCGGGCTGTTCAGCCTGATCGCCGGGGGCACCATGATCACCCAGGGCATCGAGCTCCGCCGGAC
>DAIOWL010000397.1:2911-6560 GCA_036758545.1 Streptosporangiaceae bacterium
GCCTCGGGCGGCTGATCCCCGTTCACCTCGACCAGGATGCCCCGGTCCCGGTAGTAGGCGACGAGCGGTCCGGCCACCTCGGCGAACACCTGCAGCCTGTGCTCAATCACCTCGGCCGTGTCGTCGGCCCGGGACCGGGCGAGCAGCCGCTCGATCAGCACCGGGTCCGGCACGTTCAGGTAGACGGCGGCGTCCAGGGTCAGGTCGAGCCGCCTGCCGAGGTCGGCGGCTGCCATGGCCTGCGGAACGGTCCTGGGGAACCCGTCCAGGATGTACCCGCCGCGCGCGGCCGCGGCGGAGACCACCGGGGTGAGCAGCTCGAAGACGACCTCGTCCGGCACCAGGTCGCCACGCTGCTGGAAGGCGGCGATCTGCAGGCCGGCCGGGGTGCCCGCGCGCACCTCGGCGCGCAGCACGTCCCCGGACGAGATGTGCCGCACGCCGAACTTCGCGGCCAGCCGGTCGCCCTGCGTGCCCTTGCCGCCGCCTGGCGCGGCGATCATCAGCAGCTTCATGTTCCCATCGTCCCGGCCACGAGGGCTCGCCGTCCACGGTCCCCGGTATCAAGTCTGGCCGCCGATGTTGTTCGCTCAGGTCCCATAGCGGAGGCCAATGCCACGAAAGCCACGCGCGCTTTTACCTCGGCCCCGGCGCCGTGTGGACTGGTACGTGAGCCTGAAGGAATGAGCCCGAAGGGAGGACGGCCATGCTTCCGTTGTCCGACGGGGTGCCGTCCCGGCGATTTCCGGTCGTCACGGTCCTGCTGATCGTCGCCAACTTCGCGGTATGGCTCCTGTATGAGCTGCCGAACCTGAACGGGGCGATCTTCCACGCCTCGTTCTACCCGTGCACCATCGACGGCGCCTGCCACGGGCCCGAGCCGTGGGGGCTGAGCTGGATCACCGCCATGTTCCTGCACGGCGGCTGGGACCACATCCTGGGCAACATGCTGTTCCTGGCGATCTTCGGCAAGAACGTCGAGGATGCGTTCGGCCCGATCCGGTACCTGATCTTCTACTTCGCCGGCGGCTTCATCGCCATGCTGACGCAGAGCGGGATAACGCTGCTGTTCGGCACGGCCGCCGATGCGCGGGTACCGACGCTGGGCGCCAGCGGCGCGATCGCCGCCGTCCTGGGCGCCTACTTCGTCTTGTATCCCGGCTCCCGGGTCCGCACCTGGATCTTCCCCGTCTTCCTGGTCAGGATCCCGGCTTGGATCTTCCTCGGGCTGTGGTTCCTCTACCAGCTCATCGAGGCGAACTTCGGGCTGTTCAGCGCCTCGGCGAACGGCGGCGGCGTCGCCTTCTTCGCACACGTCGGCGGGTTCGTGTTCGGCCTGGTGGTCACCCGGGTCCTTAGCGGAGCGGGACGCATCGACGCCCGGCAGGTTCCCTCGGGCTCCCGTGCGGAGCCAGCGATGTAGGTACCGCGATCACCCCCCCGTAAGGTAACGGGCATGGAGTTCGACGTCCTGATCGAGATACCGCGCGGTAGCCGCAACAAGTACGAGGTCGACCACGCCACCGGCCGGATCAGGCTGGACCGGACGCTGTTCACCGCCACCCAGTACCCGGCCGACTACGGCTTCGTCGAGAACACGCTGGGCGAGGACGGCGACCCATTGGACGCGCTGGTCCTGGTGCAGGAACCGACCTTCCCCGGCTGCCTGATCCGCAGCCGCGCCATCGGCATGTTCCGGATGACCGACGAGAAGGGCGGCGACGACAAGATCATCTGCGTGCCGGCCGGCGACCCGCGGCAGGAGCACCTGCGCGAGCTCGACGACGTGCCCGAGTTCTACCGGCTCGAGATCCACCACTTCTTCACCGTCTACAAGGAGCTGGAACCGGGCAAGACCGTCCGCGACACCGCCTGGGCGAATCGCATCGCGGCCGAGGCCGAGGTCGAGGCCTCCCGGCTGCGGCTGCGCGAGCAGGCCGACGGCAAGCACGCCTGAGCGGCCCGGTTCCTGCCCGCCCGGGCCCCGGCCTGATCCTGCCCGCCCCGGCCCGGCAGAGCCCGCGGCTATCCGGCTATTGGCGGCAGATGGTGGCCGGTCAGGTCTGGTCTCCCCTTCACTGTTGATCAACACCGAAGATGAGACCCGAACCGGTCAGGATCCGCCATGCCGTATACCCTGCCCAGCCCACAGCCGCACGCCCCGGACGGCATCGGGACTGCGGGGCTGCAGGTAACCACGTTCGCCGGCCCGTCACTGGTCGTCGAGATTCACGGTGAGATCGATATCTTCTCCGCCCCCGGACTGCGAGACGAACTCCTCCGGGTAATACGCCGGTACGGTCCGCAGCTCGCTCTGGACCTCGCCGGCGTGACCTTCATCGACTGCGCGGGCGTCAACATGCTGCTCGCGACCCGGCGCCGGGCCGGGCTGGAGGACGGTTCGGTCGACGTGATCCGCGCTTCGCCGCGCGTACGGCGGGTGATCTCGCTGCTGGGCCTGAACTGGGCCTTCGGGCTGCGGTAGCACGGCGTCGGCCGCCGTCACTTCAGCAGGGTGGCCACCACGTTGATCACGAGCCCGAGCAGGACCGCGCCGAACAGGTAGGACAGCAGCGCGTGGTGCAGGGTTACCCGCCGGATTTCCTTCGAGGTGATGTTGGTGTCCGCCACCTGGTACGTCATCCCGACGGTGAAGGCGAAGTAGGCGAAGTCCGTGTACGTCGGCGGTTCTTCCTCGTTGAACTCGATGCCGCCGTCCGGCTCGGAGTAGTAGGCCCGGGCGTACCGCAGCGCGTACACCGTGTGCACTATTACCCAGGACAGCACGACGCTGAGCAGGCCCAGCGTGACCAGGAACGCCTTCATGCCGGCGGTGGCCTGGCCCGCTCTGACGAGCGCGAAGCCCACCGCGACCAGCATGGCGATGCCCGCGCTTACCACGACGAGTTCGGCCACGGGGGAGCTCGGGTCTTCCCGCTTCGCCAGCCGGCCGGTGGTGCCGGGGTCCAGCCGCCACACCGCGATCCAGACCCAGGCCAGGTAGATCACGACAGCGACGTCCCACCCGACCAGGATGGCGGCGCTGGGCACAGTGACCAGCGAGACGACCGCACCGGCGACCGCACCGACGAGCATGGACCAGGTCACGCGCTGCCCGGCTGATGCCGTGCGCATCCGGGCGCCGAGATCCGGCTTGTTGCTGACCATCATCCGCCCAGCGTAGAGAATCGCCGGTCAGTAACGACGACCTGGCGGAGAGACGGCCGTCCGCTGGCGGCTAGCTGTCCAGGTCCCGGGCCCGGCTGTGCAGCCTGACCTTTGTCGTCAGCTTCACCGGCCGGTCCTGCTCAGGCGAGTCTCCGGTGGCCGAGGCCACCGTGAAGATCAGCCCGCCCTGACCGAGGCGCACCCGGCTGACCAGCACCGGCTCGTCAGCATCGGGAAGCACGATCACGTCGCCGACGTCGACGTCACCGGCTAGGACCACATCTTCCACAAATAAGGACGATACCGGCCAGGATGATCGACTTCATCCATGTTGCGAATGGAATCTGTCTCATAAGCCAACACCGGGTAAAGCGGCTGTTGCCGACGCCTCCCCCATGCGCAGGACCGCACGATGCCCAGCGGGTCAGATGGGGTAGCGGGTGGGTTCGGTGGTGTAGGTGCGTCCTGATGGGGTGGTCCA
>DAIOWL010000398.1:0-6532 GCA_036758545.1 Streptosporangiaceae bacterium
CCGAGCTGTCCTAGCTCGGTGATCACGGTATTCAGCGCCGACCTGGCCTGAGTGGAGAGCCGGCCCTGCTGGGCGTTCAGGGCGTTCCTGACCCCCGGAATCCCCTGGTCCACTTGCTTCCTGGCGCGGAGCATGGACGTCTTGGTTGCCGTCCCGCCGCCGATCAGCCAGAGGTAGGACTGCACCCGCTCCTGGGGCAGCCCGATGATCAGGCCTCTGACCCCCGAGGTGAGGGCCGTGGCGCTCTCGTTGTATTGGTGGTCGCTGATGGCATTGCTGATCGTGATGCTGGCCGCGAAGCCATACAGCGCCAGCAGGGAGACAAGCGGTACGGCGAACATGCTGATCAGGAACACCCGGATGGGCCGTGAGCGGACGGGACGCTTGACCGCCATTGCGCCTCACACAAGATAAGGAGAGAGGCACGGAGGGAGGCTCCTGTCCGTCCGCCCGCGAAGTACGCCAGCCAGTTCCTCGCCCGACATCCCCACCCGGCGGCCGCCGGTCCCCCCGGCGTGACCAACCCATGACTTTTGACTAGTAAGACTTTCCGGACCGTAACACCGATATATGTGCGTATGTGGGGTTAATTCCAAAGTTTGTTAGCAGACCGCGATCTCCGGTCACGTCGGCCACGCGCCCCTCGACGGCCTCCTACGGGCCGCTCCGGTTGTTGGTAAAGTCGCGATGTTGTTGACATCTGACGGGCGACGGACATGATTTGGGGGATGGAGAACAAGGATGTTCGGAGCCGCGCTGGCTCCACCCGCCGCGCGTTCCTGTCCGCCTCGGCCGTCACCGCGGTCGCGGCGCCTCTGCTCAGCGGTACGGCCCTGGCCGAGACCGACCCCGCGCTCAGCCGTCAGGCCCCCGATCCCGCCCTGCGGGCGATGCTGCGCGAAATCGACCCCGCCCGGATAAAGGCGACGATCCTGAAGCTGGTCTCGTTCGGCACCAGGAACACGCTGTCCAGCCAGACCGATCCGGTGCGCGGCATCGGCGCGGCCACCAACTGGGTGTTCGACCAGATGCAGGCTTCCGCGGCCGCCTCGGGCGGGCGGATGACCGTGCAGAAGCAGTCGTTCGTGCAGCCGGTCTCGTCCACCATCCCGGTGCCGACCACGATCACCAACGTGATCGCGACGCTGAAGGGCACTGCGTCCCGGGAGCGGTTCTACGTCATCACCGGGCACCTGGACTCCCGGGTGAGCGACGTGCTGAACTTCACCGACGACGCTCCCGGCGCCGACGACGACGGTTCCGGCGTGGCGGTCGTGCTCGAGCTCGTCCGGGTGTTCGCCACCCACCAGTTCCCCGGCACCCTGGTGCTCGCCACCGTCGCCGGCGAGGAGCAGGGCCTGTTCGGCTCGGCCCACATGGCGCAGCAGATGAAGGCGGCCGGCAACGACGTGCAGGGCATGTTCAGCAACGACATCGTGGGCGCCAGCCAGGCCTGGGACGGCACCCGGCCCGACCCGCACACCGTGCGTCTTTTCGTCGAGGGCATCCCGACCGCGGCGACGCCGGCGCAGATCGCCCTCATGCAGTCGGTCGGCGGCGAGAACGACGGGGCCACGCACCAGCTGGCCCGGTTCGTCACAGCCGCGGCGCCGTTCTCCCTGACCGGCATGAACATCCGGGTGATCTGGCGGCGCGACCGGTACCTGCGCGGCAGCGACCACCTCTCCTTCCAGCAGCAGGGCTACCCGGCGGCCAGGCTCACCGAGCCGCGGGAGAACTTCAACCACGAGCACCAGGACGTCCGGGTGGAGAACGGCGTGCAGTTCGGCGACCTGCCGCAGTTCGTGGACTTCAACTACACCGCGCGGGTGGCCAAGGTGAACGGCGCGGCCCTGTGGGCGCTGGCGACCAACCCCTCCACGCCCAAGAACCTGCAGATCCACACGACACCGCCGCCCGGCCTCCCCGGTACCAACCTCACCGCCCTCAACTGGGACGCTAATCCCGAAGCCGACCTGGCCGGGTACGAGGTGGTGATGCGCGAGACCACGGCGGCGGACTGGACCAGCGCGATCGGCGTCGGCAACGTCACCTCGGTCACGCTGAACATCTCCAAGGACAACGTCCAGTTCGGCCTGCGCGCCATCGACAAGGCCGGCCACCGCAGCCCGGCGGCTTTCCCGCAGGTAGTCAACTAGCCGCGCCCCAGGCCGGACCCGTGATGCCCGCGATGCCGAACCCCGGCGCGGGCCCGGCCTGATGGTACCGTTCGCAGGATGCCGCCTGTCTGGATAGGCCTGACGCTCGCTTTCGTTTCAGCAGTGGTCACCAACACGGCCTATTCGCTAGAGCACGACGCGGCGGCGAGGCTGCCGCCGCTGTCGCCGCGGCGCCCCTTCCGGTCGGCCCAGGTGCTGCTGCGCGACCGCCGCTGGCTGATCGCGTTCGGGGCCGAGAGCGCGGGCTGGCTGATGTACGTGGCGGCCCTGCGGCTGGCGCCGCTCGCGCTGGTGCAGGCCGTGGCGGCGTCCGGGGTCGTCGTCCTGGCGTTCAGGACGGCGCGCGGCCACCCGTCCCGGCTGGCGCGGCGCGAGCAGGTCGCCGTCGTCCTGGCCATCGCCGGGCTGGTGCTGCTCGCGCTGTCACTCGTCGATACCGCGGAGTCCGATCAGCATCCCGCGGCGATCGGCACCATCATCTGGCTCGCGGCCTGCGGTGCCGGCGCGGTGCTGCTCATTGCCATACCGACCCGCTTCGGCCGGGCCGCGTCGCTCGGGCTGGCGGCCGGCCTGCTGTTCGCCGACGGCGACATCTCCGCCAAGCTGATCGGCTACGGCGGGGTGTGGCTGCTCGCGCTGCTCACGCTCATCGTCGCCTACGCGGTCGGCACAAGCGTCCTGCAGTCGGCCTACCAGCGGGGCGACGCGCTGACCGCGGCCGGCACCGCGACGATGGTGACCAACGCGGTCCCGATCGCGGCCGGGTTCGTGCTGTTCGGCGAGTCGCTGCCGCACGGGGCGCGAGCCGTCCTGCAGGTCGCCGCGTTCGCCTGCCTGGTCATGGGCGCCGTCGCCCTCGGCCACCAGCAGGCGCCCCCGGCCGCCGCCGATCCTGCTCCCCGCGCCGGCAGCACCGAAGCAGGCCCCGCATAGCCCTATGCCGCGGCACCGGCCCGGATTAGGGTGACCGCTGTGGGACGGTCTGCGGTGGCCGATGCGCCGGGAAGCCTGCACGGCTTCCCGGCCTCGCTGACCAGCTTCGTCGGCCGGGCCCAGGCCACCGCCGAGATCGCCGCCCAGCTGGCCGAGTACCGGCTGGTGACGCTGACCGGGCCCGGCGGCGCCGGGAAGACGCGGCTGGCCGGCCAGGTGGCTAGGCGGGTAGCCGGCCGGTTCGCCGACGGGGTCTGGCTGGCTGAGCTGGCGGGAGTGCGGGATCCCGCGCAGGTGCCGGCCACGGTAGCCGCGGCGCTCGGGGTCCATGACCTGCCCGCGGTGGCGGCGGCCGACGCGCTGGCGCACGCCCTGGCCCGGCGGCAGCTGCTGCTGGTCCTGGACAACTGCGAGCACGTGATCGGCGCGGCCGCGGAGGTGTGCGGCCGGCTGCTGCTCGGCGCCGATGACGTGCGGGTACTGGCCACCAGCCGGGAACCGCTGCGCATCGCCGGGGAGGCACGGTACCGGCTGGGGCCGCTGACCCTGCCCGAGCCCGAAGACCCGGAAAACCCGGAGGACCGAACGGGCCAGGCCAACGAGGAATCCGAGGCGGTGACGCTGTTCGCGGACCGAGCCCGGCAGGCCGAGCCGGGCTTCGCCCTCGATACGCAGACCCGCACGACCGTGGCCCAGCTCGTCGCGCGCCTCGATGGGATGCCGCTCGCGATCGAGCTGGCCGCGGCCCGGGTCGAGGCATTGGGCGTACCCGAGTTGCTGGACCGGATGGACGACCGGTTCGCGCTGCTGGTTGACGGCGACCGGCTGGCCCAGCAGCGGCAGCGGTCGCTGGCCGCCGCGGTGCAATGGAGCTATGAGCTGCTGGATGACGACGAGCAAAGGACGTTCCGCGCTCTATCGGCTTTTCCCGGCCCCTTCACCCTGGCCGGGGCCGAAGCCGTGGCCGGGCCCGGTGCCGGACTGGCCGTGCCGCGGCTGGTGGATCGTTCGCTGCTGGTCCCGCCGCAGACCGGGCCGGACGGCCGGACCAGGTACGTCATGCTGGAGACGCTGCGCGCCTACGGGACCGGACTGCTGGCCGAGGCAGACGAGGAGGGCAGGGTCACCGCCGCGCTGGCCGGTTACGCGGCCGAGATCGCCGAACGGGCCTCGGTCGGCCTGTACACCCGCGCCGAGGAGGCAGCCAGCCTGCGGCAGCTGGACGCCGAGGATGTCACCCTGCGTCACGCGCTGGACTGGGCGATGGAGCACGACCGCGGCACGGCGCTGCGGCTCGCGTTCGGCCAGGCGCAGTTGTGGAGCATCCGGGGCCGCCTGATCAGCCAGGCACCGGTGCTGGCCGCGGCCGCCGAGCATGCCGAGCCCGGCAGCAGCGAGTGGTGCGGCGCGCGCATGCTGCTCGCCCAGGCGGCCGGTCTGGCCGGCGATCCGCCGGCCGCCCTGGCGTACTACGACACGGTCAGGGACGTCCTCGAGGACCCGGAACGGCCCGCGTCGCCAGAGGGTCCCGTGCTGCTGTCGCTCTGCCTGGACGGCCGGTCGGCGGTCCTGATGCAGATGGGCCGGGTGGCTGAGGCGGTCGACGATGCCCGCCGGGCGCTGGCGGTGGCCCGCCATATCGGCTCCCAGGGCCTCGAGGCGACCGCCCTGACCTGTCTCGGCGCGGCCGCGTGGCAGGCCGGCGACCGGGACGGCGCGCTCCGGCTCGTGCGCGAGGCGCAGGGCATCCCGGACGAGATCGCGGGCGGGCTGTACCGGGCGCTGAGCTCGTTCATCGCGATGATCCTGACGGAGGCCGGGGAGCTGGCCGAGGCCGAACAGGCCTGCGCGGTCGGCCTGACTTCGTGCCGGGACGTGGGCGACCTGGCCAATCTGAGCAGCCTGCTGTGGCACCAGGCGATCCTGGACCTGCGAGCGGGCCGCGCCGCCGACGCGGCCGCGCACTTGCGCGAGCAGCTTCAGGTCGCCATGCGGACCGGGATGCGTGGTGCCCTCATGACCGGCCTGGATTGCTGCGGCCACCTGTGCGCGGCCACCCGGCGTCCGGCCGAGGCGATCACGGCGTGGGCGGCGGTGGCCGCCCTCCACGGTCCCGGACCGCAGCCGTACGAGTCCAGGAATCCGGCCGAACGGGCGGAACTCCAGCGCACCGCCAGGGCACAGCTCGGGCCGGCCGGGACGCGGGCGGCGGAGGCGCGCGGCGCCGCCATGAGCCTGGGCACCGCGGCCGAGTACGCCCTCCTGCTCGTCGCGGCTGGGTCGCCGCCAACGCCGCCGGCCCACCCGCAGGACCCGTCGCCGGACCAGCCGCCCGCGACCGGAGCCCCGATCCTGCCCAGGCTCAGCCCTCGCGAACGCGAGCTGATCACCCTGGTCGCCCAGGGCCGTACCGACGCGCAGATCGCGGCCCAGCTCTACATCACCGTGCGCACGGTCAGCTCGCACCTGGACCGGATCAGGGACAAGACCGGCTGCCGCCGCCGCGCCGACATCACCCGGCTGGCCCTCAGCGCCGGCCTCGTCTGACCCGCGTGTGGGTGATTCCACCCCTGCCGCGGACCGGGCCAGCCGGCCGACCCTGTGAGTATGAACAGTCAGATGGAATCCTTCGCGGGCAAGCTCGCCGTGGTGACCGGCGGCGGCTCCGGCATGGGCCGCGAGCTGGTGCGCCAGCTCGCGACGCAGGGCTGCTCGGTCGCGGCGTGCGACTGGCACCCGGACGCGGTGGCGGAAACCGCGTCGCTGGCGCGGGCGGACGCCGGACCTGGCGTCCTGGTCACCAGCCACGCCTGCGACGTCTCCGACGAGGCGCAGGTGCTGCGCTTCCGCGACGAACTGCTCGGGCAGCACGCCCGTGATCACGTCGACCTGGTCTTCGCCAACGCGGGCATCGGCGGCGCGGGCAGCTTCGTCAACGACAGCCGGGAGGAGTGGGAGCACACCTTCGCCGTCGACTGGTGGGGCGTGTACCACTGCGCTCGGGTCTTCCTGCCGCTGCTGATCGCCAGCGGCGACGGGGTCCTGGTCAACACCAGCAGCGTGAACGGCCTGTGGGCGGCGCTAGGCCCGGGCATGCCGAACACCGCCTACTGCGCGGCCAAGTTCGCGGTGCGGGGCTTCACCGAGGCGCTGATCGAGGACCTGCGCAGCAACGCGCCCCAGGTCCGGGTGGCCGTGGTCATGCCGGGTCACGTGGGCACCGACATCATCGGGAACACCCTCCGCGCGCACGGCCAGGATCCGGACCAGATGCTGATCGATATCAGCAACGACTTCCGGGACAAGGCACCGATCAGCGCGGCCCAGGCGGCGACGATCATCCTCAACGGGGTGCGCTCCGGGACCTGGCGGATCCTCGTCGGCCAGGACGCCGCGATGATCGACGAGCGGATCCGCGC
>DAIOWL010000399.1:0-6523 GCA_036758545.1 Streptosporangiaceae bacterium
GGGGGGGCGGCCGGGGGAAAAGGGGGGGGGGGGGGGGGGGGAGGGGGGGGGGGGGGGGGGGGGGGGGGGTTAGGTGGGGTGGGATTGGGTTTGGCGGAGGGCGGCGTGGCACTCGTTGGGGTCGAGGTAGGTGCCGAGGGGGTCGCCGAACTCGAGGGCGCCGGAGGCCAGGTCGATCTGGCCTGCGTCCAGGCGGTAGACGGCCCGGCTGAGCGTCTCGTCGGGACCGATCGAGACGATGACGGCGCGTCCGGTCTCGGGCTCGGCTTCGACCCGTTGGTAGGGCAGGTACGGCGCCCGTTCGGCCTCACCGTTTTCCTCTACCACCGTCCAGGGCAGGCCCTGGGCGCGGGCCCGGGCCAGCGCCTCCAGCCGGCCCCGCGCGGCCAGCAGCGCCACGAGCTCGCGGTACCGGGTGGCGCAGGCGGCGGCCGCGATCAGAGCGGGCCTGACCCCGGGGACCCCGGGCACGTCGGCGCCGTCGAGCAGATCGCCGCCGCGTTCGTGCGCGGCGAGCAGGGCGGGCAGGTCGTGGCAGGTCTCGCGCAGCCGTTCGAGTAGCTGCTGGACCGCGCCGAGCGCCTGCTGGTACAGCTCGGGCTGCGCCATCACCAGCGGAAAGAGCCTGGCCTCGGCTTCGTCCCAGGATCGCAGCACCGACGCGGGCACACCAGGCTGTTCCTGAGGCGCGCCGCCGGGTCCGGCATCGGATGAGGCCATTGCACCTCTCACGCCGTCGTGTTTACTATTATGAACGATTCATCATCTATGCGACTCACCACTGTACCCCTCGCCAGCAGGATGCCATGACGAAGATCGCGGTCGTCGCGCTCGGCGGCAACGCCCTGACCCGGGCGGGCCAGTCGGGTAGCTATGACGAGATGATGGCCAACGCGGCGGCCATGGCCACCGCCGTCAACGACGTGCTCGACGCCGGCTGGCGGGTGGTCGTCGTGCACGGCAACGGCCCGCAGGTCGGGAACCTGGCCATGCAACAGGAAGCGGCGCTGCAGCAGGCGGCCACGGCCGCGGTGCCCGCGCAGCCGCTCGCGCTGCTCGGCGCGATGACCCAGGGCATGCTGGGCAGCGTCATCGCCCGCGCGATCGACCTGCTGCGCGGCCGCGGCACGGCGGCCGCGCTGGTTACCCACGTGACCGTGGACCCGGCCGATCCGGCGTTCGGCGCGCCGTCCAAGCCGATCGGACCGTTCTTCGAGCCCGCCGAGGCCGAACGGCTGGCCCGGCTCGGCGGCTGGGTGGTCAAGCCAGACTCGGGCCGCGGCTACCGCCGGGTCGTGGCTTCGCCGCATCCCCTCGCCGTGATCGAGATCGAGGCGATGCGGGCGCTGGTCGAGGCCGGCCGGCTGGTCATCGCCGGGGGCGGCGGCGGGATCCCGGTGCTGGCCGCGGACCCGTGCCGGGTCGTGGACGCGGTCATCGACAAGGACCGGGCCGCCTGCCTCATCGCCCGGCAGCTCGGTGCCCAGGCCCTGCTCCTGGTCACCGCGGTGGACCGGGTGATGCTCGACTACGGCATGCCGACGGAGTCGAGCCTGAGCAGGATCTCGGCCGACCAGGCGGCTAGGTACCTGGCCGAGGGCCAGTTCCCGCCGGGGAGCATGGGTCCCAAGATCGAGGCGGCGCTGCGCTTCCTCGACGACGGGGGCGAGCTCGCGGTGATCACCTCGCCCGCCCTGCTGGCGGAGACGCTGGCCGGTCACGGCGAGACGGCCGGCACCCGCATCGAACGGGCGGCCTCGCA
This sequence comes from Streptosporangiaceae bacterium, assembly GCA_036758545.1. Lineage (GTDB taxonomy): Bacteria > Actinomycetota > Actinomycetes > Streptosporangiales > Streptosporangiaceae > Palsa-504. The sequence continues at coordinate 1,763 of DAIOWL010000399.1, forward strand.
GAGCGGGCAGGCGCGGTGACGGTCAGCCGGATCCTGGCCTTTCCCGGCGCGTACCGGGACTCGCTGCTGCTGCTCGGCGCGACCCGGGCCATGCAGGACAGCGAGGACGTGAGCTGGGCCAGCGCGGCGATGGCCACGCCGAGCGTGGTGGAAGACCTGGAAGGGCGCGGCTTCGCGCCGGACAGCCTGGCCGATGCGGACGCCAACGCGCTGGTGCTGGCGGTGGAGGCGGCCGAGGATCCGGCCGCGAGCCAGGCCCTGGACCGGGGCCGCGCGCTGCTGTTCGCCGAGGCCGGCCCCGACCGGGACGGCGGAGCGGGAGGGGCCGGCGAGCCTGACCCGCGGACGGTCGGCGAGGCGGCCCGGCTGCTGCCGGAGGCGAACGTGGCGGTGGTGTCGGTGCCCGGCGAGTACGCCGCGCTCGCTGCTCACTCCGCCCTGACCGCCGGGCTGCACGTGCTGCTGTTCAGCGACAACGTGACGGTGTCCGACGAGGTGGCGCTGAAGCGCCGGGCCAGCGGGCTGGGCCGGCTGGTGATGGGCCCGGGCGCGGGCACGGCCATGCTCGGCGGTGTCGGACTCGGCTTCGCCAACGCGGTCGGCACCGGGCCGGTGGGCGTGGTCGCGGCCGCGGGTACCGGCGCGCAGGAGGTCATGACGCTGCTCGACCGGTGGGGCATCGGCGTGTCCCAGGTGATCGGCGTCGGCGGCCGGGACCTTTCGGCCCAGGTGGGCGGGCTGATGGCGCGCGACGCCGTCCGGGCCCTCGACGCCGATCCCGGAACCGAGGTCATCCTGCTGGTCTCCAAGCCACCGGATGAGGACGTGGCGCGGACGGTAATCGGAGCGAGCCAGGGCACCCCCGTGGTCGCGGCCTGCCTCGGCATGTCAGCGCCGGACGGCAGGCTGGCGGGCGCCTCGCTGGCCGCCACGCTCGAGGGCGGCGCGCTGCGGGTCGCGGAGATCCTCGGCCAGCCCGCTCCCGATCTGAGCGGGAGCCCGGGTCCTGAAGCCGAGGCCGCGATCGCCCGGGTCGGGACCGGCCGCACCGCCGTGCGCGGCTTCTTCACCGGAGGCACGCTGTGCTACGAGGCCCAGGTCATCCTGTGCCAGGCGCTCGGGCCGGTGTACTCGAACATTCCGCTGCGTTCGGAGCTAGGCCTGCCCGCGCCGGACGGGGCGCACGTGTGCCTGGACCTCGGCGAGGAGGAGTACACCAAGGGCCGGCCGCACCCGATGATCGACCCGGCCGCCCGGCGGGAGATCCTGCGGGAGCAGGCGTTCGGCGCCGACGTCGCGGCGGTGCTGCTGGATGTCGTGCTCGGCTACGGCTCGCATCCCGATCCGGCCGGGGAGATCGCCGGGACCTGTGCCGACATCGTGGCCGCCGGGGCGGCGGTGGTCTGCTACGTGCTCGGCGCGCGCGCCGACCAGCAGGGACTCGACCGGCAGCGGGCCAAACTGACCGAGGCGGGCGCGATCGTCACCGAGAGCGCGGCCCAGGCGGCCAGGACCGCGGCCGCGATCGCGGTGCGCCAGTGACGGGCGGCGCGCCGGCGGCGGTCGGGCTGGTGACCTACTCGGTCAAGCCGCGCGGCGGCGTGGTGCACACGCTGGCGCTGGCCGAGGCGCTGCACGCGGCCGGGTACCCGGTCCGGGTGATCGCGCTCGGCGACCCCGGCGCCGGCTTCTTCCGGCCGGTCGCCGCGCCGTTCACCATCATCGAGGCCCCGCCCAGCCTGCCGACGCTGGAGGAGCGGGTCTTCGCCAACGTGGACGCGCTGGCCGCCGGGCTCGGCGACCTCGCGGCCGACCTTCCCATCCTGCACACCCAGGACTGCATCTCGGCCCGGGCCGCCGCCCGGGTCAGGGACGCCGCGGCCGGCCCTCCCCCGGTGGTGGTCAGGACCGTCCACCACGTGGACGACTTCACCAGCCCGTCGCTCATCGACTGCCAGCGCCAGGCCATCCTGGAGCCGGACCGGATCCTGGTGGTCAGTGAGCGGTGGCGGGAGATCCTCGCGGAGGACTACGGCACCAGCGCGGACGTGGTGCATAACGGGGTGGATGTGGCCCGGTTCCGTTCGGCCGATCCTGATCTGGTCGCCGCTTTGCGGCAACGGGCCGGGGCGGGCGGCGTAGTCGGCGCGGGCGACCGGCCGCTGATCCTGGCCGTGGGCGGGATCGAGCCGCGCAAGGGCAGCGACACGCTCGTGGCGGCGGTCGCGGCGCTGAGTCGTTCGGCGGGTCGTTCGGGGGGCCGTTCGGGCCGCCGACCGGTGCTGGCGGTGGTGGGCGGCCACTCGTTCCAGGACTACCGGGAGTACCGGGACCGGGTGCTGGCCTCGCTGCCCGGACTCGGCCTGCGACTCGACGACGACGTGGTGCTGCTCGGCACGGTCCCGGACGCCGAACTCCCCGGCTGGTACGCCGCGGCCGACGTGCTCGCCTTCCCCTCCACCAAGGAGGGCTGGGGCCTGGCCGTGCTGGAGGCGATGAGCGCGGGACTGCCGGTGGTGGCCTCCGACCTGCCCGTCTTCCGCGAGTACCTGCGGCCGGGGCAGGATGCCCTGATGGTGCCGGTGGACAACGCGGCCGCGCTAACCGCGGCATTGGGCGCGGTCCTCGACGACGCCGCGCTGGCCGGCCGGCTCCGCACGGCCGGGTACCAGGTGTGCGCCCGCTTCACCTGGGACCGGTGCGCGGCCGAGCACCAGCGGATCTACGCTGACCTGAAATGGCGATGATCTCGTGCATGAGCTGGCTGGTACCCGCGGCGGGACCGGTCCGCGACCGGCTGGCCGGGGTCATCGCCGGGCTCGCCGCCGAGCACGGGGCACCGGTGTTCGCGCCGCACGTCACCATGGCCTACGTGGCCGAGGCCGAACCGGACGCGGCAGCGCGGGTGCTGGAGCGGGTGGTGGCCGGGGTGCCGCCGTTCGACGTGACGCTGACCGGGTTCGGCCACGAGCCTGAGTTCTTCCGCTCGCTGTACCTGCGAGCCGAACCCTCGGCGCGGCTGACCGCGTTGCACGAGGCGGGCCAGCGGGCCTGGGGTCTCGACTCTGAGCCTGCTCCGCCGTACCGGCCGCACCTCAGCCTGCTCTACACAAGCGACCTGCCCGAGGAGCGCAAGCCGGCCATCGCCGACGGCATCGGGCTGGCGCTGCCGGTAACGATCCGCGTCGACGCGGCCGAGGTCTGGGCCGACTTCCGGGACGAGGTGACCCGCTGGCGCCGGGTCGCCCGGGTGGTTCTGACGGGTTAGCGGTCCGGGGGTTTTCCCCATTGCCGCCGTCGGCCGGGTCTGGGTACGCTCCGTTTCAGTGGCAGCGCACCGCCTGCCCGCTTCCGAGCCAGCGACGGCCCGCGCCGACGCTGGCGACGAGGACAAGGGTCCACGACTCGCGGGCTTGTCTGGCTACGCCACGTTCCGTGGCGGGCTTAACCGTCATGCCATTCACCCATGGCGGGCAGACGCGGGCCGACCCGCCGGGAGAAATGATCATGACTCAGGACAAGGCGAAGAAGACCGCCACCCGCCAGCGGATGGCCGAAACCGGCGAACCGTACAGCGTGGCCAGGCACGCGGTGGAGAACGAGGCGGCGGGTGCGCAGAGCGCCGCCGATGCCAGCCGCGTACCGGCGGAGGCCGGCGAGGGCCGGTCGTACGTGGGGCAAGCGCGGGACCTCGCCGACCGGGCCCGGCGGCGCGCCGACGAGGCGCAGGTCCGGGCCGACCAGGTGCAGGAGGCGGCCGATCAGGCTCAGGAGAGGGCCGAACGGGCCGAGGAAGCCGCCTCGATGGCGGACGCCGCCGCCGACATGGCCGCCGAGGCCGCGGACCTAACCGAGGGCTGGGCCGACGCCGATGAGCAGGCGCGGGCGCACGGCGTCGCCGCGCAGGCCAGGGCCGCGGCCGGGGAGGCGCAGCGCCGACTCGACCGGGCCCAGCAGGAGGCCGGCCGGGCGCAGGAAGCCGCCGAACGGGCCAGCGAGGAAGCCGACCACGCCGAGGAACTAGCCTGCCAGGCGGAAGACTTCGCCAGCGAGGCTCGCGACGGGGACGGGGACGGGGAGGAGGATGCAGGCTCGTGGCCGCCGCGCTGGGGTCGGCGGGTGCACTCCCGTCGCGGCCCCTCGGGCGGGCCGTGGGGCGGGCCGGGTCCTGAGCGTCCCGGACCACCCGAGCCGCCGGGACCGCCGGACCCGCCTGGGGCACCGGAGCCGCCCGGACCACCGGAGCCGACCGGGCCGGCCGAGCCGTTCGGGTCGGCTGACTGGATGCCGGATCGGGTCGGCCAGGTCTTCCAGCGGCTCGATCAGTTCAGGGAGCGGGCCGAGGGGATACTGAGCCGGGCCGAGCGGTTCCTGAACACGACCCGTGAGCAGGCCTCACGGCCCGCTTCGCCGTCCCAGCAACCCCAGCCGCACCAGCCGTCCGAGCCACCCCAGCCGTCCGGCTCGGACTGACGCTTACCGGAGGTACTGAAACCCCGGATCCACGGCGCTAGAACGCCGTGGATTCGGGGTTGCATGGCGTTCTGGTTGGCCCGGCGCACTAGTTGGCCCGGCGAACGCGTTGGGTGATGCTGATGGTGTCGGTGTGGCCTGGGTCCGGTTTTCCCGGGCTACGGGCGTGTCGAGGATCACAGGCCAGGCCGCCGCAGATGGTGTCACCTTTCCCCAGGCCACGTCGTCACGTGGACAGGAGGAAAGGGGATACGTATGCGTGCCCTGGCGAGGAGGCTGTACCGGCGG
>DAIOWL010000400.1:0-6522 GCA_036758545.1 Streptosporangiaceae bacterium
TACGGCGCCAGACGACGGACTCCCAGGGGCGGAGCTTGAGGTCGGGCGGCGGCTGGAGTGGATCGTCGCCGTGAAGGCTGGTCAGGACGACGTGGGCGTCCGTCCAGTCGCCAGCAAAGGATGGAGCCAGGGGCAGGGCGGCGTCGACCACGTCGGCGGAGAAGTTGGCTGCGACCAGGAGCTCGGCCTCGGCGGTGCGGCGGAGGAAGGCCCAGATCGCGGGGTGGTCCGGCAGGAGCAGCTCGAAGTCGCCGTCGGTGACGACCGGGTCCTCGTGACGCAGCGCGATCAGCCGGCGGTAGTGCTCGAAGACCGAACCGGGGTCGCCGACCTGGGCGGCCGCGTTGACCGTGGTGTGGTCGGGGTTGACGGCCAGCCAGGGTGTGCCGGTGGTGAAGCCGGCGCCCGGGGACGCGTCCCACTGCACCGGGGTCCGGCCCTGGTCCCGGCTCATCTTGGCCATCGCGGCCAGCAGCGCGGGCAGGTCGGCGCCGGGCCGCTCGGTCGCGTCGGCGTAGAACCGGAGCGTCTCGATGTCGCGGTAGTCGGTGATCGCGGTGAACGGCGCGTTGGCCATGGCCAGCTCGTCGCCCTGGTACACGTACGGGGTCCCGCGGTGCAGGTGCAGGACGGTGGCCAGGGTCTTGGCCGAGGCGACCCGGTGCGGGCCGTCATCGCCGAACCTCGATACCGAACGGGGCTGGTCATGATTGCCGAAGTAGAGGGAATTCCAGCCTCGTTCGGCCAGGCCCAGCTGCCAGTCCGCCATCGCGGCCTTCAGGTCGGGCAGGTGCAGCGGGCGCACGTCGAACTTGTTCACCCCCATGCCCAGCTGGACGTGCTGGAACTGGAACACCATGTCCAGCTCGTGCCGGGCCGGGTCGGTGAACAGCACCGCTTCGGGCACGGTGACGCCGGGCATCTCGCCGACGGTGAGCACGTGCGCGTCCCGGCCGGCGAACACCTCCCGGTACATCTCGAGCATGAACTCGTGGTTGCGCGGACCGCAGATGAAGTACTGGAAGGCGGGTCCGTACCGGGACCCGGGGCGGGGCGTCGTGTCCGGCAGGGACGTGTCCTTGCTGATCATGTTGATGACGTCCATGCGGAAGCCGTCCACGCCGCGGTCCAGCCACCAGCGCATCATGGCGTAGACAGCCTGGCGGACCTCGGGGTTCTCCCAGTTCAAGTCGGGCTGCTTGGCGGAGAAGAGGTGCAGGTAGTACTGCCCGGTCTTCTCATCGAGGGTCCAGGCGGGGCCCGAGAACAGGGATTCCCAGTTGGCGGGCGTGTCCCGCCACCAGTACCAGTCCCGCTTGGGGTTGTCGCGGCTCGAGCGGGACTCGACGAACCAGGGATGCTCGTCGGAGGTGTGGTTGACCACCAGGTCCATGACCAGCTTCATGCCGCGAGCATGCAGTTCCGCGATCAGCTCGTCCAGGTCGGCCAGGGTGCCGAACAGCGGGTCGATGTCGGTGTAGTCGCTGATGTCGTAGCCGTTGTCGTCCATCGGCGAGCGGTAGACCGGGGACAGCCAGACCACGTCCACGCCGAGGCGGTGCAGGTAGTCGACATGGGAGATGATGCCGGGCAGGTCGCCCACGCCGTCGCCGTCGGAGTCGGCGAAGCTGCGGGGATAGACCTGGTAGACGACCCAGCGGCGCCAGTCCTGGGTACTAGGACCGGACAAGGCGGGCGATGGCTTCGGAGGCTTCCTTCACCTTGGCGTCGGCTTCGGGGCCGCCGGCCTCGATGGCCTGCGTCACGCAGTGGCCGAGGTGGTCCTCGACCAGCCCCAGCGCGACCGCCTGCAGCGCCCGCGTCACCGCGGACACCTGGGTGAGCACGTCGATGCAGTACGTGTCGGACTCCACCATGCGCTGCAATCCCCGTACCTGACCCTCGATCCGCCGTAGCCGCTTGAGGTAAGCGTCTTTGTCCTGCGTATAGCCGCGCATGATCCAACTGTAAGGGTTTGGGCAGGCCGGGGTAACCTCGCGGCATGCGCGACGACACCATCGCGGCCTTCCTGGACCAGCTGGCCGCGCGCGTTTCCGCCCCGGGCGGCGGCGCCACCGCTGCCCTGCACGCCGCGCAGGCCGCGGCGCTGCTGGCCATGGTCGCCCGGTACAGCGACGGCCCCAGGTACGACGCCGGGCTGATGAACCGCATCGTCACCGAGGCCGACGCGCTCCGCGAGGACGCGCTCGCGCTGGCCGATGCCGACGCGAAGGCCTTCGGTGCGGTCGCCGAAGCGTACCGGCTGCCGCGGACGACGGAGCGGGAAACCTCGGCCCGTTCGGCTGCCATATCCTCAGCCCTGGCCGGCGCCGCACGTCCTCCCGCCGACGTCGTGCGCACGACCCTCCTCCTGGTCAGCCTGGCCGAGGACCTGTTGCCCGCCGGGAACCGCAACGTGATCACGGACGTGGCCGCCGCGGCCGAGGCGGCCCGCGCGGCCGCGGTGACCGCGCGGCTGATCATCGAGGTCAACCTGAAGGGGATCACGGACCCGGTGCTGGCCGAGGAGTTCGAGGCCGCGGCGGCGGCGGCCGACCCGGTGGCCGAACGGGCCGATGCGATCGTCGCCGCGGTACGGGCGGAGGTTGCCCGGTGAGCCTGGTCATGTCGGGCCGCGAGCTGGCCGCCTCGATCCGTTCCGAGACCGCGGCTCGGGCGGCCGAACTGACCGCCGCGAAGCGGATTCCTACGCTAGCGGTGGTCACCGCCACCGCCGACGAGGCCAGCGCCTGGTACGTGCGGTCGCTGTCCCGGGCGGCGGCCAAGGCCGGCATAGCCTGCGACGTCACCGACCTGGGCCCGGCTTCGCCGTCACGGCCCGAGTCGCCGGACGCCGCCGTGGAGAGCATCCGGGTGGCGCTGATCGCGCTGAGCGAGAACCCGCTGATCCACGGCATCGCGCTGCAGACGCCGCTGCCGGGCGGGGCGCGGCTGGCTGAGCTGGCGGATCTTATCGATCCGGCCAAGGACGTGGACGGGGCGAACCCGGTATCGCTGGGGCGGCTGATGACCGGGCTGCCGGGCTTCGCGCCGGCCACCGCCGCGGCGGTGCTGGCGCTGCTCGATCACTATGAGGTGGCGCTGAGCGGGCGGCGGGCGGTGGTGGTGGGACGTTCGGCCGTGGTGGGCAAGCCGGTGGCGCAGCTGCTGCTCGCCCGGGACGCGACCGTGACCGTGTGCCACTCGCGGACCGTGGACCTAGCGGCCGTGACGTCGACGGCCGAGGTGCTCGTGGTGGCGGCGGGACGGGCAGGTCTGGTGGGCGCTTCGTTCGTGGCTGGTGGTGCTGTCGTGGTGGATGTGGGGACGAATGCAACGGCGGACGGCGGGCTGGCCGGGGACGTCGACCCGGCGGTCGCGGAGGTGGCGGGGGCGCTCAGCCCGGTGCCGGGCGGGGTCGGACCGGTGACCACCGCGCTGCTGCTGCGGCACGTGGTCGAGGCGGCTACTGCTGTTCCTGTGTTACCGGCGGCGGCGCCGAGGCGAGCATGCTGCGGTAGACGGCGATCAGGGCGGCCTTCTGCTCCTGGCCGAGGCGCGGGTCGGCGGCGATGGCGTCCTCGGTGCCCGGGACGTTCGGCTGTTCGCCGTCGGTGGCCTCGGTGGCCTCGGCGGTGATCGCGTCGATCAGGCCGGCCTGGGTCATCAGCGTTTCCGCGGAAACGTTGAGCGCGCCGGAGATGGCCTTGAGCACCCGCACCGACGGCTGGTGCAGGCCCCGCTCGACCTGGCTGAGGTACGGGTTGGACAGGCTGGTCAGCTCGGCGAGCTGGCGGAGCGACAGGTTGGCGCGCTTGCGCTGCTCGCGGATGAAGGCGCCGAGTACTTCCCGCTGCGCTTCCCACGGGTCCGTCATGGCGGCGCCTCCTCTGACCGTTTTGCTAAGTATAGTACGCGCCAGCCCCGGCGTATCGGGGCTGGCGCGTACTGATACGTGCTGGTGCCTACGTGGCCACCTTGACTTACCTGGCTTACTTGGTGCTGTCCTCGGTGCCCGGGGTCAGGGCGCTCGTCGCCTTGAGGACCTCCACGGCGAACTTGCGCTGGCTGGCCAGGAGCTGCTCGGCGAAGTCGTAGGCGCTGGCCACGACCTCCTCCGGCTTGGGCAGCTTGTCCGCGAACGGCATGTCGACCGCGGGGACCTTGGGGGTGAGGGACTGGACGGTCTCGACCCAGGTCTTGAGCGCGTCGATGACGCTCTCCTGGCTCTTGCGGACCGTGGTCAGAACCTCGTTCTGCAGGTCCTGGGTAGGGGTGCTAGCCATGGCCTTGCCTCCTTGGTCTTGCTGGGCCTTGCTCGGTCTTACTTGCTGTCGCCGTTGCCGGGCAGCAGCGGAGCGGCGGCCTTGACCACCTCGTCGGCGAACTTGCGCTGGCTGGTGAGCAGCTTCTGGGCGAAGTCGTAACCGCTGGCCACGACGTCCTGCGGCTTCGGCAGCCGGTCGGCGAACGGCACGTCCACCGCGGGGATCCTGGGGGTGATGGTCTGAACGGTGTCGACCATGGACTTGATCGCGTCCAGAGCCATCTCCTGGCTCTTGCTGACGATCGACAGGAACTGGTCCTGCAGTTCCTGCTGGGTGGTGGTGCTGGTGCTGGCCATTGTTTTGCCTCCCTGTTGGCTTCTGCTGCTAACTTTACCAAGCAACGCTTGGCATGTCAAGCAGAAGTGCTTGATTTAATTTGCGGCCGTGAGCGCTGGCGCTGGCGCTGGCGCGTCAGCTGGTGCCGGTGGCCTTCGGCGCACGGCGGGTGGTAGCCGGCTTCGTGGTGCTCTTGGCGGCCGCGGGCTTGGGCGTAGCGCTCTTCGGCGCCGGGCTCTTGGGTGCCGGGCTCTTGGGTGCCGGGCTCTTCGGCGCGGCAGGCTTGGGCGCGGCGGGCTTGGGCGTGCTCGTCGCGGCCGGGGGCTTCGGCGCGGCCTTGGGGGCCGGAGCCTTGGGGGCCGTCGCGGCGGGAGCCTTGGGAGCGGTGGTCGCTACGGCCTTCGGCGCGTTCGGGGCGACCTGGGCAGCCGGCTTCGGCGTGGCGGGTTCCGGCGTAACGGGTTCCGGCGTGACGGGTTCCGGCGTAACGGGTTCCGGCGCGGCCTGGGCCACGGCCTGCTGGGCCGCATGTGCGGTCTCGGTCACCGCGGTCTTCGCGGCCGCAGCCGTCTTCTCGGCCGCCGCGACGGCATCCTTCCTGGTCACGTCCTGCCAGGTGCGCTTGCTGCTGACCGGGTTCAGCGGCTCGGTGGCCGCCAGCAGGTCCTCGGCGAACTTGCGCTGGATGGCGAGCAGGTGCTCGGCGAAGTCATAGCCGCTGGCCACGACGTCTTCCGGCTTGGGCAGCTTGTCCGCGAACGGCACGGTGACGGACGGCAGCCTGGGGAGCCTGTCCGTGAGCGGCCCGTAGACGGACGGTAGCTTCGGGGTGACGGTCCTGACCGTCTCGACCCAGGTCTTGATAGCGCGAATCGCGACTTCCTGGCTCTTGCGCGTGGCGGCCAGGAACTCTTCCGGCAGGTCCCGCGTGGGGGTGCTGGGCATGTGTTTGCCTCCTCATGAACTTCTCTGCAAACTTTATCAAGCATGATTGAGATGTCAAGCGCGCTGCTTGGCAAATGAAGCGCGGCGCTCCGGGGCCGCGGGGCCGCAGCAGGCAGAACAGCAGCCCACCGCGATGGCGGGGCAGCAGCTCACCGCGACCGCCAGGCAGCAGATCCGCAGGCAGCGCCGACGAAACGACCTGGCGAGCGCCTGGGCGATGGCAGGAATCCGCGCTACCTGAACGAACGCGGGTTGCACCGCCTAGGCGCCTGCCCCGGCAGGTTTCCCGGGGCAGGTCAGCGCTCTGGGAGCTTCTGCTCGAGGCTGCGCGAGAACGTGATCGCCGACCCGTTCGGCCCAATCTCCCGACTCCCGCCAGAACCGGGACGCAAACCTCAGCCCGCTCGATTTCTTGGGGGGCCGTGGCCCCTTACCCCCTTCTAGCGGGGGTGAGGTGCCCCAACCCCCAATCGCGCGAAGGTGGCATGAGGCTCGCGGCGGGGTTGCGGCAGCAAAATGAGGGGCCTGTGGTTCGCGGGACGTGTGATGCGTGTGGGGGGTGCCACCGGGTGTGGATGCCGCGTTTCATGCGGCCCGGTCCGCTGCCGGACGCCGGCCGGACGTCGTGAAACCAGGATTCCACCGCGTTGGAACGCACTGGATCCGGGGTTTCATTGCGCTGCAACTAGCCAAGCGCACCTGGATCGTGCTGCTCATGGTGCCAGTGTTACCTGAGTTCGCTTTGAGGCGGCTGGGGATGAGGGCTGGATCGATGAGGGCTGGGTGGACGGCGGCGGCTGGGTCGATGGGGTGGATGGCGGCTGGATTGATGGGGGTGGGGTGAGTGGGGTTAAGAGGTGGGGGCGGGAGTGGGGTTAGGGGATGGAGAGGGTGGGGCGGATGTGGTCTAGGGCGGCTAGGCGGTAGAGGCCGTAGGCGTAGAAGTTGAGTTCGGTGCAGTTGTGGGAGCGGG
>DAIOWL010000401.1:0-4692 GCA_036758545.1 Streptosporangiaceae bacterium
TCGACGATCGCGAACACGAACGGCCGGTCCACCACCATCGTGACCGCGGGCGGCGGCCGCATGGCGGCCGCCGTCCGGATGACCACGGCGGTGGCCGCCGCCGCCTCGGTGCCGTGCTCGTCGACGTCGACGTAGGCCTTGTGCGCGACCGCGCCGATCCGGAGGGGCGCGGCCTCGGTGATCTCGCCGAAGTCCGCGCTGTCACCGAATGCCGCGGCGACGCCGAGCCGCCGCAGCGCCGGGATGAGGTTGAACGCCGCTTCCAGCCGGAACCTCGGCAGCGACAGCGTGACCTGGTGCCGGGCCGCCCCGGCGAGCAGGCCGCCCAGGCCGGCCGCGGCGAGCTTCGGCCGCAGCGCCGCCAGCGGCCCATCGGGCAGCAGCACGGCCATGGCCAGGTTGATGTCCCGGTAGGGGAGCAGCACGGCCTGGTAGCCGTCGCCGCGCAGGTAGGCGCGCGACGCGGTGCCGTGCATCATCGGCACGGTCAGCGCCGGCTGGTCCCGGCCGTCCGGGTAGAACGGCGCGTCGGCCGTGGCGCGCTCCGGGAAGGGCGCCGTCCAGGCCGCCTTGAGATACACCGCGCTGGCCAGCACCAGCCTGGTCAGCGCGGTGATGGTGCCGGACGGCAGCAAGCCGCTGATCTTGCCCGCGGTCTGGCTGGCGATCACCCGGTTGATCTCGGCCCGCGCCGCCTCGGGCGCGGCGCGGAAGTCGGCGGCGGCCAGGGTCACCGCGTCGTGCAGCCGGGCCTCGAACGCGGCGTGCACCGGGAGCCCGGCCTGGATCCATACCGTGTTCGGCGCCCGGAACGTGGCGGACCCGCTGCCGGATGTCAGCGCCAGCCGTAGTCCGGTCGCCGCGGCGTCCTGCGGCTTCGGGTCCTCGTCCAGGTGCAGCGCCCGGGCCAATTCGGCCGCCGTCTGGCCGCGCGCCCCGCACAGCGCGATCCGCAGCGCGCTGGCCACGCTGGCCGGGGAGAAGACCGTGTCCGCGGCGTCCTCGGTCAGAATCTGGAACAGATCCGCGCCGAGCGCCGCGTCGGCCGCCGCTGGTACGTTTCGCACCGTCCGTACCTACCCGCCCAGGATGAAAGCATGGCCCGATGAGCTGGTTCATGACCGCGGATACCAGACGGTTCCTGAACGCGGCGGGGGAGTTCCTGCGCGCCGACCCGGCCAGGAACACGGTGATCCTGACCGTGACCGAGGATCTCAGGGTCAAGGCGGCCGCCCCGGCCCGGGCGCTGTTCGGCTGGTGGCAACCGGACGGAGAGCCGGTCGGGGCCGCGTTCATGCACACGCCGGACTACCCCCTCCTGCTCTCCCGGGTGAGCGCCCCGGCCGCCGCCCGGCTGGCCGGGGATCTCATCGAGGCCCGCCGCCGGGTCCCCGGCGTCAACGCCGGCCAGGAGCAGGCCGACGCGTTCGCGGCGGCCTGGCGGGACCGCACCGCAGACGCGGTCGCGGTCTACCGTCGGATGCGCCTGTTCCGGCTCGGGAAGCTCATCCCGCCCCGGCGGTGGCCCGACGGTATGGCCAGGCTCGCCACCCGGAGCGACCGCGACCTGCTGGCTCGGTGGTTCGGCGCGTTCGCCCGGGAGGTCGGCGACCCGCCCGGACAGGACCACCGCGGCGCGGTAGCCGAGCGGCTCGGCTACGGCGGCATCACCGTCTGGGAGGCGGGCGGTGTCCCGGTCTCGGTGGCCGGGCATACCCGGGCGGTGGCCGGGATGGTGCGGGTGGGACCCGTCTACACGCCTCCGGAAGTGCGCGGGCACGGCTACGCGAGTGCCGCGACCGCGGCCGTCAGCCAGGCGGCGCTGGAGGCCGGCCTGCGGGAGGTGGTGCTCTACACCGACCTGGCCAACCCCACGAGCAACGCCGTGTACCAGCGTCTGGGCTACCTCCCGGTGGAGGACCGCGTGGTGCTCTCCTTCGCGCCGGTGCGGCACAGGTTAGGCTTCATCCGTGAGCGGACTCGAGGACTTCGCCCGGCTGGTCGGCGGTGATCACGGCCTGTGCGTGGTGTCCACGTCGCGGCCGGACGGCACGATCCAGTCGTCGGTGGTGAACGCGGGCGTGCTCCCGCATCCGGTGACCGGGGCTCAGGTCGTCGGTCTGGTCAGCCGCGGTGACGCGTACCGGGTAGCGAACCTGCGGGCCCGGCCGCGGGCCAGCGTGGTCATCCGGGCCGGCTGGGAGTGGGCCGGCGTCGAGGGGCCGGTGGAACTGGCCGGGCCGGACGATCCGATGCCCGGCGTCGACGCCGAGCGGCTGCGCCTGCTGCTGCGCGAGATCTTCACCGCCGCGGGCGGGACGCACGACGACTTCGGCGCCTACGACCGGGTGATGGCCGAGGAACGCCGGGTCGCCGTGCTGGTCACCCCGGCCCGGATTTCGCCGCGCGGCTGAGCGTAACTGACCCTTGGCGGGTTCGCCGCCTGTCACCGGGTCAGCGCGTTTCCCGGACCGCAGCCGGAACAGGCCGTACGCGATCGGCCCGGCGAGCAGCGGCAGCCAGTACGAGGCGATCCGGTACGTGAGCGTGGCCAGCACGGCCTGGCTGGAGTTCACCTCGGCCAGCACCAGCAGCCCGGTCAGGCTCGCTTCCACCAGCCCGAGACCGCCGGGGGTGAGCGGGATCATCCCGATGATGCCGGCCACCGCGTACGCCACCAGGATCAGCGAGGGGCGCGGGTGGCTGCCGGTCGCCCGCAGCGCAAACAGCAGGCATAGGTAGTCGAACGCCAGGCGGCCCGCGGAGAGCAGGAGCGCCTGCCACCACTGCCGGCCAAGCGTCGCCCGGATCTCGTTCCGCTTCTCCAGAAGCGTGTCGTCCAGTTCGTGCAGGGGGGGACGTTTCCGCAAGACCAGGTTCCTCAGCCACTGCGCGGCCCGGCCCGCCCAGCGCAGCGGGGGGTCGTAGACCAGGACGACCGCCCCGAACGCGGCGAAGGCCACAAATCCCGCCGCCCCGAGGAACGCCGCATGTTCCAGCCCGCGGTCGACGGGCGCGCCGATCAGGATGACGGGCAGGGCGAAGAGCGGCAGGGCGAGCAACCCGCCCACGCCGAGGATGGAGTACGAGGCCAGCCCGCCGACGGTCTCGCTGGTCTCCATTCCGCTGGCCGCCAGCATCCGGAACTGGACCGCGGCCCCCACTGCCGCCCCTCCCGGCATGACGAGGGTGATCGCATTGCCGGCCAGCTGGGAGGTGATGACCGGGAACCACGCCTTGGTCCGCAGGGCGAGGCGCTGCAGCGCGAACGTGCAGATGAAGTGCACGATCTCGGCGCCGATCGCGGCGAAGAGCCACCACGGGTTCAGGGTCGACAGGCGCGGCCAGGACGCGAGCACTTCGGTGATGGCCGGGAACACGAGGTAGATGGCGAGGCCGGCCACGACGACCAGCGCGGCGCGTGTGGCTACCGTCTTCCAGGCCAGCGGATGCGACTTCTCGCGGTCGATCCTCTCGGTCAGGGACGGCTTGCCCGGGACCACTGATTGATCACTCATAGCGGAAGACCCCGGTTACACGCCGGTCCGGGCGGCCAGCCGTCCCGAGTCGACAGCGGCGGCGAACGCGGCGTAGTCCCGTTCGTTCTGGTCCGCGTAGGCCGCGGAGAAGTCCGCCATGGCACGGTCGAATGTCTCCCCCTTGCCGAGATAGGAGGCGATGGCGATCCGGTCCCCCCACCGGGCGTGCGCGCGGGCCAGGGTTGCGCCACAGATCCGCGCGTAGAGGGTGGCCCCCGGCACGAGCAGGGTCTCGACGTCCGCGCTGCCCTTCCAGTCATGGAACTGGCGCACGTAGTAGTCACGGGTTACGCCGTCGAGGCCCTTGATCCGCTGCCAGCCCAGGAAGATGTCCGTCGCCGCCTGCATCAGCCGCTGTCCCGCGACCACGCGCTCGCCGTGGTGCGAGTAGGTGCTCGCGCCGAGGAAACGTTCGAGCACCGAGGGCTGCGCCTCCTTGACCTGCAGGAACAGCGGGTCGTTATGGTCGCGGCCGGTCAGCAGCATGATGTAGCAGCGGGTCCCGACGCTGCCCACGCCCACCATCTTGTAGGCCGAGTGAACGTAGCGGTACTCCTCCAGGGGGTGGTGCTGGCGTCCGAGCGTGCGCCGGTACGAGCTGAGCAGCTTCTTGATGATCGGGGTCGGGTTTTCCCATTCGGACCCGGCCGGGATCATGTCCTCGATCGGGATGATGACCGGCGGGTCGGCGACGATACGCAGTTCACCCTCGATCTCCTCGGCCCGCCTGGCGAATACCCGGGTGCTGTCGCGGGTCCTCGCCTTGGCTGCCATCTCCTCGATCGCCCGGGCTTCGGTCTTGCCCACGCGCTTGACACGGACCTCCCTGCGAACCAGCTTGAGCAGCATCCCGACCTCGAAATGCTCGTACCACGCGTCGAGGCTTCCCATCCCGGCGGCCCGGCTCATCCGGATCCGGTACTCCCGGACCCCGGCCATGACCACGGCGCGGCGGTCGTCCGGGGAGAAGCCGCGATCACGGCCCATGACCTCGAAGCTGGCCGCCAGCCGCTTCACGTCCCACTCCCACGGACCCGGGAGGGTCTCGTCGAAATCGTTGATGTCGAACAGCATCTGCCGCTCCGGCGTGCCGAACACGCCGAAATTCGACAGGTGGGCGTCACCGCACACCTGCACGGTAACCCCGCTCACC
>DAIOWL010000401.1:4792-6514 GCA_036758545.1 Streptosporangiaceae bacterium
CCTGCGCCGCCACGAAGACGCGAACGGTCCTGCCGATTCGGACGGCGGGCTCGTGCTCGGCGAACGTTCCGCCATGGCGCCTCCTCTTTTACAGGTACTCTCTCCGCCGCAGCCAGACCAGGGTGATCCAGCCCCAGATAGGCGGCAGGTAGGAGGTGAACAGGCGCTGGATGAATACCGCGGCGGTGGCGTCGGCCTCCGCGACCCCGGCTGCGGTCAGGCCGAGGATCATGCCCGCCTCCACCACGCCCATGCCGCCGGGCGACGGGGCGATCCCGCCGATGATCGCGGCCAGGGTGATGACCACGATCAGGATCGGCAGCCGGAGATGGTCGCCGAACGCGCGCAGCGATACCGACAGGGCCATGGCCACCAGCAGGTCCCGGCCGAACGCGCCGCCCAGCAGTTGCACCAGCTTGCCCGGGGAGCTGGCCACGACCTTGAGGTTGCCCCAGATATCACGCAGCTTGGGCCGCATCTTCTCGGCGGCCAGCCTGCGGAGCCTGGGCACGGCCAGGGCCAGGCCGACGACCAGGCCGATCAGGACAACGAGGGCCAGGATGATCCACACCAGCTTCGAGTCTCCCCCGGACTGGGGGGTGGACTCGAGGTCCAGTGATCCCCAGGCGAACGGCAGCGAGACGACGAACAGCACCGCGGTCGAGATCCAGCTGGCGGTGGTCATGATGGCGCCCGAGCTCAGTGCCACCGACGTGTCATAGCCCTGCTTCTGGTAATAGCGCACCCGGGTGGCGAAGATCGCGGGCGCGCCGCCGGCCAGCCCGCTGAACGCCTTGGCCACTTCGACGGCCACCGTGCGGCCGAGCGGCAACGGCCCGGCCACGCTGCCCAGGCTCTCCACGGCCGACGCCGCGTAGGCCAGCTGGGCCAGGACGAACGCCATGATGACCCACAGCCAGTCGGCCCCGATCACGGTGTCGAAGGAGCCGGCCACGTCGATGAGCACCCCGATCAGGGCCCAGCCGCCGATGAGCGTGCCGACGATCAAGATGAGGGTGGGCCAGCTTACCCGGCGCGGCTCGGCCAGGGCCGGCAGCTCGATCGCGGCAGCCGCCGCGGCGCGCTCCCGGACCTCCCGCAGCAGGTCACGGCGGCCGCGCAGGCTCCGGGCGAGCAGCGGGTCGAGGGCCGGCTTCTGCAACTGCCTGAGCGCCCCCTCCATCATCTGCGGCTCCAGGCAGCGTGCCGCGGCATCGGCGGCTCGTTCGGCGCCGATCACCACCGCGGTGGCCGCGATAGCGCCGGCCAGGTCGCGATCGAACTGATCCGGCGACGCCCGTTCCGAGGCGTTGCGGAAGTCCGCCAGGACAACGGTCCCCGTCACCGGGTCGACCAGCATCGCGTCACCGCTGATCGCGCCGTGAGCGATGCGGGCCCGCCGCAGGGTCAGCAACTGGCGGTACAGGTCGTCGAGCATGGCGTCGCTGATCTCGGCGGCGTCCGTGTCCGACAGCGCTGTCCCGGGCGGCATCCGGTAGACCAGAAGCGCGTCGCGGGACGGTCCCGCCGTTCCCGCCTCCACGATCTCGGGTACGGCGACATCCGCCAGGCCCGCTCGCATGGTGACGTAGGCCTCGTGCTCGACCTGCTGAAACCGGGTAATCGTCAGGCTCGGCCCGGAGTCCCGGTACAGCAGGAACCGGCCTGCCTTGGTGAGCAGCCTGGCATCGGCCGCGTCCCGGCCGTAGACCGCGATACCGA
>DAIOWL010000402.1:0-4709 GCA_036758545.1 Streptosporangiaceae bacterium
GGTTCTTCGGCTACATGAACCTGTTCGTCGCCGCGATGCTGCTGCTGGTGCTGGCGGACAACTACCTGGGCCTGTACATCGGCTGGGAGGGCGTCGGCCTCGCCTCCTACCTGCTGATCGGGTTCTACCAGTACCGGAACACGGCGGCGGTCGCGGCGAAGAAGGCGTTCATCGTCAACCGGGTCGGTGACGCGGGCCTGACCCTGGCCATCTTCCTGATGTTCAGCGAGTTCGGCACGGTGACGTTCACCGGGGTGTTCGGCTCGGTCGGCTCGGGCGGAAGCGGCGTGGCTACCGCGCTCGGCCTGCTGCTCCTGCTCGGCGCGTGCGGCAAGTCCGCGCAGGTGCCGCTGCAGTCCTGGCTGCTCGACGCGATGGAGGGCCCGACCCCGGTGTCGGCGCTGATCCACGCGGCGACCATGGTCACCGCCGGGGTCTACCTGCTGGTGCGGTCCAACCCGATCCTGGCCCTGACGCCCACCGCGCGGCTCGCGATCACCGTGGTGGGCGCCGTCACGCTGCTGTGGGGCGCGATCATCGGCTGCGCCAAGGACGACATCAAGAAGGCGCTGGCCGGGTCCACGATGAGCCAGATCGGCTACATGACGCTCGCCGCGGGCCTGGGCCCCGCCGGGTACGTGTTCGCCATCGCCCACCTGCTCGCGCACGGGTTCTTCAAGGCCGGCCTGTTCCTCGGGGCCGGGTCGGTCATGCACGGCATGAACGACGAGGTCAACATGCGCAAGTACGGCGGGCTGGCCCGGGTCCTGCCGGTCACCTACGTCACGTTCGCCCTGGGTTACCTGGCCATCATCGGCATCCCGCCGTTCTCCGGGTTCTTCACCAAGGACCCCATCATCGAGGCGGCCTTCGACAAGGGCGGCACGTCCGGTGCCATCCTGGGCACCTGCGCCGTGATCGGCGCGGCTATCACGGCGTTCTACATGAGCCGCGTGATGCTGATGACCTGGTACGGCAAGCGCCGGTGGTCGGGTGAGGCGGAGTCCGGCGAGCCGCACGAGAGCACCGAGCCGGGGGCGGAGCACGTGGGTGCCCCGCACCCGCACGAGTCGCCCGCCACGATGATCTGGCCGATGATCCTGCTCGCGGTGGGTTCGGTGGGGGCGGGCGCGTTCCTGATCCTGGGCCAGCGGTACGAGGACTTCCTCGGCCCGGTCACCGGGTTCCCGCCCACCTCGCACGGCATCTGGAGCGTGTCGGGCGTCGTGACGCTGATCCTCGTCGTGCTGGCCGCGGGCCTGGCCTGGGTCATGTACGGCCGGGTGCCGGTCCCCGCGGTCGCCCCGCGCGGGCGGCCGCTCACCGTCGCCGCCCGCAAGGATCTCTACGGCGACGCGTTCAATGAATCGGTCCTGATGCGGCCCGGCCAGTGGCTGACCCGGCTCTCGGTGTACTTCGACAACCGGGGCGTGGACGGACTGGTCAACACGATGGCCGCCGCGGTCGGCGGGTCGTCCGGCCGGCTGCGCAGGCTGCAGACCGGCTTCGTCCGCTCCTACGCCCTGTCCATGTTCTTCGGCGCCGCTGTGCTGGTCGCCCTGCTGCTGGTGGTGAGGGTCTGATGAACGGCTTTCCCTGGCTGACCGTGGCGGGCGCGGTGCCGTTGCTCGGCGCCATCGTGATCGCGCTGATCCCGGGCCTGCCCGCCGACAGCGCGGAGGCGGACCGGCAGGCGCGCAACACTATGGCCAAGGTGCTGGCCCTCGGGTTCTCCCTGGTCACGCTCGTCGTGGTGATCATCATCGCGGTCAAGTTCCAGGTCGGCGGGCCGAACTACCAGTTCACCGAGAGCTACTCGTGGATCCCGGCGTTCGGCGTGCACTACGCGCTGGGCGTGGACGGCATCGCGCTGGTGCTCATCGCCATGTCCGTGGTGCTGATGCCGGTGGTGATCCTGGCCTCCTGGAACGACGCCGAGAGCGGCTCTGTCACTCCGGGGGGGACGACCCCCCCGGGCCCCCCCGCCAGACCGCGACACAGCGTCAAGACCTACTTCTCGCTGATGATGGTGCTCGAGACGATGATGATCGGCGTCTTCGCGGCCACCGACGTGTTCCTGTTCTACGTGTTCTTCGAGGCCATGCTGATCCCGATGTACTTCATGATCGGCAGCTACGGGGCCGGCCGGCGGCAGTACGCGGCGGTCAAGTTCCTGCTCTACAGCCTGTTCGGCGGGCTGCTCATGCTGGTCGCGGTCATCGCGCTGTACGTGTACTCGGCCCGCAGCGGCGCGACCGGGCACCACGGCACCTTCCTGTTCAGCGAGCTGGTGCACGTGGCGCTGAGCCCGACGGTGCAGAAGTGGCTGTTCCTCGGGTTCTTCATCGCGTTCGCGATCAAGGCGCCGCTGTGGCCGTTCCACACCTGGCTGCCCGACGCCGCCGCGGCCGCGCCGCCCGGGGCCGCCGTGCTGCTGGTCGGCGTGCTGGACAAGGTGGGCACGTTCGGCATGCTGCGGTACTGCTTCGAGCTGTTCCCCAGCGGCGCGAAGTACTTCACCCCGCTGGTCATCACGCTGTCGGTGATCGGGATCTTGTACGGGGCCATCGTGGCCATCGGCCAGCAGTCCATGAAGCGGCTGATCGCCTACACCTCGGTCTCGCACTTCGGCTTCATCGCGCTCGGCATATTCGCGATGACCAGCCAGGGCGTGTCCGGCGCGACGTTCTACATGGTCAACCACGGGTTCGCCACCGGCGCGCTGTTCATCCTGGCCGGGTTCCTGATCGCCCGGCGGGGCACGGACCGGATCGCCGACTTCGGCGGCGTGCAGAGCGTGGCCCCGGTGCTGGCCGGGCTGTTCCTGATCTCCGGCCTGGCCATGCTCTCGCTGCCCGGCCTGTCCACCTTCGTCAGCGAGTTCCTGGTGCTGATCGGGACCTTCTCCCGGTACAAGGTGGCCGCCGTGATCGCCACCGCGGGCATCATCCTGGCCGCGATCTACGTCCTGTGGATGTACCAGCGGGCCATGAACGGGCCGGTGCGGGACGAGGTGAAGGGCATGCCGGACCTGCGGCCGCGGGAACTGCTCGCGGTCGCGCCGCTGGTCGTGCTGCTCATCGGGGCTGGCGTCTACCCCAAGCCGGTGCTCGACATCATCAACCCCGCGGTCCGGGTGACGATGACGCAGGTGCACACCACCGATCCCAAGCCCGCCCACCCGGCGAGTAACACGCTTACCGCCGTGCAGAAGGGAACCTCACCGTGACCGGTGTCCTGGCCGCCGCCCCTTCCGGCACCATCGGCGCGCCGAGCATCGAGTACGGCCAGCTCGCGCCGATGCTGGTCGTCTTCGGCGCCGCGGTGGCCGGCGTCCTGGTCGAGGCGTTCGCACCGCGCTCGTCCCGCCGCGCCGCGCACCTGGTCCTGACGCTGGGGTCCCTGCTCGCCGCGTTCATCCTCACCATCGTGGTGGCCGCCAGGCACAGCCTGTACGTGGCCGGCAGCCCGGGACACGTGGCCGCCCAGGGCGCGGTCGCGGTCGACCGGCCCACCCTGTTCATCCAGGGCACCATCGTGATCCTGGCGCTGGTGAGCGTCCTGCTCATCGGGGACACCAGCAACAGCCCGTTCGCCGCCGTGGCGGCCGCGACGCCGGGCAGCCAGGAGGAGCGCGAGGGCCTGGCCGCCGGGATCATGCACACCGAGATCTTCCCGCTGACGCTGTTCGCGGTCGGCGGCATGATGCTCTTCCCGGCCTCGAACGACCTGCTGACCATGTTCGTCGCGCTCGAGGTGCTGTCGCTGCCGCTGTACCTGCTGTGCGGGCTGGCCCGGCGCCGCCGCCTCCTCTCGCACGAGGCGGCCGTGAAGTACTTCCTGCTCGGCGCGTTCTCCTCGGCACTGTTCCTGTTCGGCATCGCGATGCTGTACGGCTTCTCCGGCTCGGTGCGGCTCTCCGCGATCGCCTCCGCGGCGGCCAGCAACACCTCCAACGCGACGCTGCTGTTCACCGGCATCGCGCTGACCGGCATCGGGCTGCTGTTCAAGATCGGCGCGGTGCCCTTCCACGGCTGGAAGCCCGACGTCTACCAGGGCGCGCCGACCCCGATCACCGCGCTGATGGCGTCCTGCACGGTGGTGTCCGCCTTCGGCGCGCTGCTGCGCGTCTTCTACGTGGCGTTCGGCAGGCTGACCTGGGACTGGCGCCCGGCGTTCTGGGTGGTCGCCACCCTCACCATGCTGGTCGGCGCCGTCGTCGCCATCACCCAGACCGACGTGAAGCGGCTGCTCGCCTACTCCTCGATCGCGCACGCCGGGTTCATCCTGACCGGGGTCATGGCGGTCAGCCGCGCCGGGCTGTCGAGCACCCTGTTCTACCTGGTCGCATACGGGTTCACCACGGTGGGCGCGTTCGCCGTGATCACGCTGGTCCGCGACGCGGGCGGCGAGGCCGGGCACCTGTCCCGGTGGGCGGGCCTCGGCCGCCGGTCGCCGGTGGTGGCCGGGATCTTCGCGCTGTTCCTGCTCGCGTTCGCCGGTATCCCGCTGACCAGCGGCTTCACCGGGAAGTTCGCCGTCTTCCAGGCGGCGATCGCCGCCGGCGAGACGCCGCTGGTGATCGTCGGCGTGGTGAGCAGCGCGATCGCGGCGTTCTTCTACGTCCGCGTGATCGTGCTGATGTTCTTCAGCGACCCGATCCCCGACGGGCCCGAGGTCGTGGTGCCGAGCGTGTTCACCGGCACCGC
>DAIOWL010000402.1:4809-6496 GCA_036758545.1 Streptosporangiaceae bacterium
GTTCCCGTTGACTTCCCGGACTCCGCCCTCGAGGCGGAGGTGCGCGACTACCTCGGCCTGGTCGAGGAGTCGCTGGCCGCGACGGCGCACCCCGACGACGAACTGCTGACCGAGGCATCCCGGCATTCCATCGCGGCCGGCGGCAAGCGGTTCCGGGCCATGCTCGTGCTGCTGGCGGCCCAGTTCGGCGACCCGAAGGACCCGCGGGTCATCGAGGCGGCGGTCGCGATCGAGCTGACCCACCTGGCCACGCTGTTCCACGACGACGTCATGGACGAGGCCCTGGTGCGCCGCGGTCACCCGTCGGTCAACTCGCGGTGGAGCAACTCGGTCGCCATCCTCACCGGTGACTTCCTGTTCGCGCAGGCCTCCCAGATCCTGGCCCGGCTGGGCCCGGACGCGGTCCGGATCCAGGCCGAGACGTTCAGCCGGCTGGTCACCGGGCAGATGGCCGAGACCGTCGGGCCGCGGCCCGGCCAGGATCCGCTCGACTTCTACATGTACGTGATCACGGAGAAGACGGGATCGCTGATCGCCACGGCCGGCCGGTTCGGCGCGCTGTTCTCCGGCGCCCCGGCCGGGGTCGCCGACCAGATCGCCGCGGCCTGCGAGCAGATCGGCGTGGCCTGGCAGCTGTCCGACGACGTGATCGACATCGCGAGCGACTCCGCGCAGTCGGGTAAGACGCCAGGCACCGACCTGCGCCAGGGCGTGCGGACGCTGCCGGTGCTCTACGCGCTGCGCTCTACGGGCCAGTCCCCGGCCGACGCACGGCTGCGCTCGCTGCTGGACGAGGCCGACCTGACCGACGAGGCGCTGCTGGCCGAGGCGCTCACCCTGCTGCGCGGCCATCACGCCATGAAGGAGTCCCGGGCGGACGTGCTGAACTGGCTGCACGAGGCCCGGGTTTCGATCAGCGCGCTGCCGGACGGCCCCGCCCAGGCCACCTTCCTGGCCCTATGCGACTTCGTGGAGAAGCGGACCGGCTGACCGTCTCAGCCGCGGTGCCCGCCGAGCCGCGTGAGCAGGTTGGCGTCCCAGGTCATGATCGTGTAGGGCCCCACGACGTAGGTCTGCCTGGGCGGGCCGAAGGTACGTTCCGCGGCGCCCCGCAGCCACCGGGTCGAGTACGTGCCGGAGTTCTTGACGACGACAAAGTCGGCGTACTGCCGGGACGGGTTGTACTGCTGCATGCTGGTCTCCCAGCGCCCCGGGACCACCCGCCCGCCGGGGCCGTGCCCGACCGAGCTCACGCTGACCCGGGCGCCGGCGTCGAGCGTGGTGCTGCCGGCCTGCCAGTAACCGGCCAGCCCATGGCTGTATCCGCGGGCGGCCAGCCAGGTCGCCAGCGGCTCGCTCATGGCGGGCGCGGCGGGCTGCGCCGCCCCGTACCCGAGCGCCGCGAGGTAACCCGCCGCGACCACCGCCAGCACCGACCGCAGCGGTACCCGGAGCGCCTTCCCGGCCAGCAGCCGGGGCCCCAGCAGCCGGGGCCCCAGCAGCCGCCCGGCCAGCACCGCGCCGAGCGGCAGCACCGCGGCGATCTCCCGGGTGGCGGCGAGGGCCTGCGCGGTGAACAGGAACGCGGCCAGGTTCACCGCGATCGCCAGCGCGAGTGCCGGGACGAGCAGTTCGCGGGCGCGGAAGAACCGCAGCGCCGCGAGGCACGCGGCCCACGCGGCCAGGG
>DAIOWL010000403.1:0-2702 GCA_036758545.1 Streptosporangiaceae bacterium
GTGCTGCCGCCGACGTCCTCGAGCACCCCGGACTGCAGCAGCTCGTCCAGGGCCCCGGCCCGCGCCTGCATCGTTGCTATCTTGTCCTGGGCTCGCTGCAGCGCCTCTCCCGAATCACCCAGCGTGCCCGAGATCCCGGCCACGTCCTCGTTGACCGAGGCCGAAGCGGCGGCCGCGGTGTACTGGGCCTTCAGCACTTCCTTCTGGGACCGGAAGTTGTTCACCCGCTGCTGGAGCGCCTGCAGCGTCTGCCCGAGCTTCTCTTCTTCCTCGGCGAGCTGCTCGTGCTGCGGTGCCAGCGCGTCGATCTGGGCCTGGGCGGTGGCCTTGCGCGTCAGTGCCTCCCTGGCCAGGTCCTCCTTGCCCAGCGACAGCGCCGTCTTGGCCTGCTCCTGCAGGTGGTCCACTGAATGCTGGAGCTGCTGTGCCTGCAGCTCGATCTGCTTACGGGACGCCGCGATCGTCACCAGGCCCTGCCGGACCTTAGTGATCTGGTCGAGCATCTGCTCGTAGGACAGGTCGAGCATCTCGTCGGGTTTCTCGGCGGCGTCGAGAGCCTTGTTGGCTTTGGCCGCGAGCACGTCGTGAGCCCGCTGGAACAGTGACATGTCAATCAGCTCCTGTACGTAACTTCAGCCACGTCAGCCCCTTGTCAATCCCTGGAGCCCGGTCTATCACCGAAGGTAGCGGACAACGAGGACGCTATGGCCACCAGCGGAGGGCAGCATGAAAACTGAAGAGGGTTACCTCGACGTTCCCGGCGGCAAGGTCTGGTACCGCGCCGTGGGCGACAACGCCGAGGCGACTCCGCTGCTCTGCCTGCACGGCGGCCCCGGCTTCACTCACTACTATCTCGAGCCGCTCGAGGCCCTGGCGGACCGGCGCCGGGTCATCTTCTACGACCAGCTCGGCTGCGGGCGCTCGGATCGCCCGGACGACCTCTCCTTGTGGAACGTGGACCGCTTCGTCGAGGAGCTCGCCCATGTCCGTTCGGCCCTCAGTCTTGACCGCCTGCACCTGTTCGGCAGCTCCTGGGGCGGCATGCTGGCCATGCAGTACGTCCTCGACCGTCAAGGGGACCAGCCTGAGCTGGAGAGCCTGATCTTGTGCGGCAGCCCGGCCAGCATGATCCGCTGGGTCAGCGACTGCACCGAGCTGCTGGCCGAGGAGACCGAGGAAACCAGGCGCGTCATCCGCGAGCACGAGGCGGCCGGCTTCACCGGCTGTCCCGAGTACCAGGCCGCCATCCTGGGCTTCTACCGCAAGCACGTATGCCGCCTCGACCCGTGGCCGGCCGGCCTGGAGCGCTCCTTCGCCGAAGCAGGCTACGACGTCTACAACACGATGAACGGCCCGAGCGAGTTCACCGTCACCGGCACCCTGAAGACCTGGGACATCATGGACCGGCTGCCGGAGATCGCCGTCCGCACGCTGCTCGTCGGCGGCCGTTACGACGAATGCACGCCCGGCCACCTGGAGGAGATGCACCGCAGGATCGCCGGCTCGCAGCTCGTGATCATCGAGGACGCCTCCCACCTCTGCTTCGCCGAGCAGCCGGAGGAGTTCAACCGGGTCATCAACTCATTTATGACCTAACGGGCCGGGCGCGTGCTCTCGCGCCGCCTACCCGCCCTCGCCGGGTCAGGCCCGGCGCTGGTCGGCGGGCGGGAAATCGGCGTGCCGGGCACCAGCATCCACTCATCGCCGAAGCGACGGTAGATGTGGGTCACCCCGGCTGCTGGTCCGGCGGAAGCGGTGCTGCCTGCTGTCATCATGTCCTCCCCAAGATGCGTACCGGTTTAACTGGTACGTACGATAGGATACGGCCCATGGACGGTCAACTAGTTTCTTCGCCGGCCGGGCCGGCCGGGGCAGATGGGACGAACGAGCTGCCCAGCGACGTGTGGGAGTTCCCGTTTCGCAGCGGCCGGCTCAGCCTGGACTTCGTGGCCACCCTGGGATCGCGCGGACAGCTGAACCTGGAGCGCCTCCGGGAGCCCGGCGACCTGGAACGCTGGCTGGCGCAGGCCGGGCTGGGCGCGCCGGGGTCAGCCAGCCAGGCCGACCTGACCGCCGCGCTCAGGCTCCGGGAGGCGATCTACGGTCTGGTCCTGCTCGATCCCGGCTGCCGTCTGCCCGGCGCGGCCCGCGTCGTCAACCAGATGGCCGCCCCGGCGCCCCTGGCGCCCGAACTCTACGACGCCGGCCGCGGGTCGGCCTGGGCGCCCGGCGGGACGGTGACCCAGGCCCTGTCCAGCGTCGCGAGGGACGCCATCGACCTGCTGAGCGGCCCGCTCATCGCGCAGGTCCGGTCCTGCGCCGGACCGGACTGCACGATCTTGTTCATCGACACCTCGCGGCCCGGCACCCGGCGCTGGTGCTCGATGGAGGCCTGCGGCAACCAGGCCAAGAGCGCCGGGCTGCGGCGGCAGCGCCGCCAGGCGCGGCTGGCCTCAGGGCCGGCGTCAGGAGGATGACACGACGATGTGCTTGACCTCGGCCATGTAGCGGTTGGCCGTGGCGGCTGCCTCGTCCTGGCCGTTCCCGGCCTGGCGCGCGAGCATGTACGCGGCGTACCAGTCCCACCAGTCGTGCGGCGGGGCGACCGCCTCGAACGAGCCATGGTGGATGGCCGTGTCCTTCAGCAGAGCGGCCCGGGCCGCGACGTCCTCCGGGTCGGCCTCCCAGGTCCGGCCGGGGAG
>DAIOWL010000403.1:2802-6493 GCA_036758545.1 Streptosporangiaceae bacterium
GGCCCGGTCGTGGTGAGGCCCTTGCCGAAGTGAATCGAGCACTGCGAGTGGGGCGGCGTGAACTGCACGATCCGGAAGTCGTCGCCGATGGCGCGGTCCGCGTCCAGTCGCCAGCCGAGGTTCTGGTAGAAGCCCTTGGCCCGGTCGATGTCGGAGACATTCAACGTCACGACCTCGAGGTTCTCCTCGGCGGTCGCCGGTGCGGGCATCTCGGCCGAGGGGGTGCTGCTTACGTCGGTGCTCGTCATGGTGGCCTCCATTGATTCGCTGTCGGCACCAGCATCCCGCCCTGCTGCCCGGCTCGCACCCGTGGGGTCCCTGGCCCGGACCCTGGGCACGGGACCGTCCCGCCCGGGCGGCCCCCGATGCTAAAGTTGATTAGCGCAACTAACGACTAGACGGGAGGGAGCAGGGGAGCCGGTGCGGCGCCTAGGACTCAGCCCAGGGCAGATGGTCTCGTCGCTGCGGCAGCGCAACTACCGGCTGTTCTTCTTCGGCCAGCTGGTCTCGATCGCCGGGACCTGGATGCAGACCGTCGCGCAGTCCTTCGTCGTGCTCGACCTGACCCACAGCGGGACCCAGCTCGGCCTCACCAGCGCGGCCAGGTTCCTGCCCATGTTCGTGTTCGGCCCGCTCGGCGGCGTGTTCGCGGACCGGATGGACCGGCGGCGGGTGCTGTACGTCACCCAGGCGCTATCCGGGCTGCTCGCGGGGGTCTTCGCCATCACCGTCGGCACGCACAGCATCCAGCTCTGGATCGTCTACCTGCTGGCCCTCGCGCTCGGCTTCGTCAACGTCTTCGACAACCCGGCCCGGCAGAGCTTCATCTCCGAGATGGTCTCGACCGGAGACCTGCCGAACGCGGTCACCCTCAACTCGGTGGCCGCGAACATGGCCCGGGTGTTCGGCGCCGCGCTCGGCGGGGTGATCGCCGCGGCCATCGGGCTCGCCCTGTGCTTCACGTTCAACGCGCTCTCGTTCGGCGCGGTGCTGGTCTCGCTGGCCGCGATGCGCAGCTCCGAGCTGTTCCCGGCCAAACGGGTCAGCAGGCAGAAGAAACAGGTCCGGCAGGGCCTGCGCTACGTGCGGAACACGCCGGAGCTGCTCATCCCGCTCCTGATGATCGCGATGGTCGGCACGCTGGCCTGGGAGTTCCAGGTGTCGCTCCCGCTGATGGCGAGCCAGGTGTTCCACGGCGGGGCCGCCTCGTACGGCGTGATGGCCTCGGTCATGGGCGGCGGCGCGGTGGTCGGCGGCCTGATCTCGGCGGCCCGGGCCCGGCCGCGCGCCCGCGCCCTGTGCCTGGCCGCCATCGGCTGGGGCATCGCCATCCTGGCCGCCGCCGTGGCGCCCAGCTTTGCCCTCGAACTGGCCGCCCTGGTCTTCGTCGGCTACGGCAGCATCACGTTCAACTCGCTGGCCAAGACGACCCTGCAACTGGCGGCCAAGCCGGAGATGCGCGGCCGGGTGATGGCGTTGTGGGCGCTGGCCTGGATGGGCTCGACGCCGATCGGGGGCCCGATCGTCGGCTGGGCCGGCCAGGCGATCGGCGCGCGCTGGGCCCTGGTCATCGGCGGCCTGGCCGCCCTGGCCTGCGGTGTCCTGGCCCTGCCCGCCCTCACCAGGATCGACCGCCGTCCCGCCCCTGATGCACCCCCGGTGCCCGCCGCCCGGGCTCTCGCTAAGTGAGCTGGGACGCGATCAGCTCGGTCAGCCCGGCCGGGTACAGCGGCGGGCTGACGGCGTCCGCGGGCCGCCACAGCACCCGCCGGTCCGGGTTGTCGAGGATGCGCTGCTCCTCGATCTCGTAGGCCGGCGCGGCGGCGAACGCGGCGGTGAAGATGAACACCACCTCATGCTCGGTTCCGCCCCGCCAGCCGAAGATGTTCTCCAGCACGCCGAGCAGCCGCACGCCGGTCAGTTCCTGGCCGATCTCCTCGGCGAACTCCCGGCGCACGGTGTCGAGCGCGTACTCGCCGAACTCCACGTGCCCGCCGAGCGGCCGCTGGAATGGCGGGTCACGCGAATCGACGTGCTCCGACACCAGCAGCGCCCCGTCCCGCGGCCGCCTGACGACCGCCATCGCCTTGAGGATCTGCCTGGAATCCGCCACCGCTGCCACCAGCCCGTCCTATCACGGCCGCGGGTGTCGGGCCGCGCTTACCATTTTGTTACACACTCGGTTGAACCCGGAGGGCGGCTGTCACGTGATCTCGTTTGTGGGGAGCATGAGGGGGGCGTCACTGCCCCGGCGGTCCTGGTACGGGATCGCCGGGGCGGCACTTCTGATCGCCTCGGGAGCTATTCATCTCGACTTGTACGTGACCGGGTACAACTCGATCCCGACCATCGGCCCGCTGTTCCTGTTGCAGATAATCTCGGCTTTCCTGCTGGCCGTCGTGATCCCGCTGACCGGTCTCCGGCTGGCGTACGCGGCGGGCGCGGGGTTCGGGCTCGCGACCCTCGGCGGGTACCTGCTGACGCTCAAGGTCGGATTGTTCGGCTTCACCGAGGTGCGGACGACCGCGGGCATCGTCGCCGCGATCATCGACGTGGCCATCTTCGCCGTGCTCGCCGCCGGCACGATTTCGGGCCTGGGCCTGGGCCGTCGGCTCCTGCCCGCCGTCGGCGCCGTGTCGGCGATCGCGCTCGCGCTGACGATCGCATTCGTGGCCTCGCCGGCGACCCCGGCGCCAGTCGCGAGCAGCGGCGGCGGTGGTGGCGGCAGTCAGACCCTGGACGCCAGGACCATCGGCGGCAAGGCCCTGCTCACCGACGCCAAGGGCCTCACGCTGTACACGTTCGCCCCGGACAAGGTGAACAAGTCCGTCTGCTACGGGGACTGCGCCAGCTACTGGCCGCCGGTGCCAGGGAACATGTCGGCCGGCCCCGGGGTCACCGGGAAGATCGGCACGATCACCCGGACCGACGGCACCACGCAGGCGACCTACGACGGGCACCCGCTGTACACCTACATCGGTGACCACGGCCCCGGCACGGCCGCCGGGAACAACATCAACCTGAACGGCGGGCTCTGGCTCGACGTGCCGGTCGGCAGCGGCTGACCGTTTCCGTTCAGGGCACGGCCTAGGATGAGCCGCGTGTCCGAGCCGTTCCCCTCACCCACCATCCCGGCGGATTCCCGCACCGAGGTCTTCCTCCGCTACCTGGATTTCTTCCGGTCGCGGGTGACGGCCAAGATCCAGGCCATGCCCGACGCCGAGCTGCGCCGCAGCAGGCTGCCGTCGGGCTGGACGCCGCTCGAGCTGGTCAAGCACCTGCGCTACGTCGAGCTGCGCTGGCTGGAATGGGGTTTCGAGGGGCGCGACGTCGGCGACCCGTGGGGTGACCGTGAGGGCGACCGCTGGTCGGTCGGGCCGCAGGAGACCGCCGCCACGCTGCTGGCCGACCTGCGATCCCAGGCCGTGCGGAGCCGGGCCGTCATCGAGGCGCACCGGCTCGATGAGGTGGGCCAGCCCAGTGAGCGGTGGGACGGCGCCGACCCGGCCACCCTCGAGCGGGTCCTGTTCCACCTGCTCCAGGAGTACGCCAGGCACGTCGGCCACCTGGACATCGTCACCGAGCTCGCCACCGGCGCCTCAGGCGAGTAGTCCACCGAACGGCCCCACCTAACGTACTGAAACCGGACATCCAGTGCGTTAGAACGCACTGGATCCGGGGTTTCATTGCG
>DAIOWL010000404.1:0-6469 GCA_036758545.1 Streptosporangiaceae bacterium
TCGACAACCGGGTCCAGATCGCGGTCGTGGTGCGGGGTTCGCGCCGGCCCTGACGATCCTGCCCAGGAATGTCGGTGGCCGGGACTAGACTCGCCGCGTCGGGGTGTCGTACGCGGAGGTGAAAAGTGGCTGGCCGAATCCGCGACGAGGACATCGCAGCGGTTCGCGAGCGGTCACCCATCGACGAGGTGGTCGGTGAGTACCTGCAGCTGCGGAACGCGGGCGGCGGCTCGCTCAAGGGACTGTGCCCGTTCCACGACGAGAAGACCCCCTCCTTCAATGTGACGCCTGCGAGAGGACTTTTCTACTGTTTCTCGTGTGCCGAGGGCGGCGACGCGATCAGGTTCGTGCAGAAGATCGACGGCCTGTCCTTCGTCGAGGCGGTCGAGCGGCTGGCCGCGCGGGCGGGCGTCGACCTCCGCTACGAGCAGGGTGGTTACGTCCCGGGCCAGGAACAGAGCCAGCGGCGCAGGCTGATCGACGCGCACCGGGCGGCCGCCGATTTTTATGCCGAACGGCTGGGCGGATCCGACGCCGCACCGGCCCGCGCCTTCCTGGCCGAACGCGGCTTCGAGCTCGCCGACGTCCAGCGGTTCGGCGTCGGCTACTCGCCGAAGGCGTGGGAGGACCTGACCAGGCACCTGCGCGGCCGGGGTTTTACCGACAGCGAGCTGATCACGGCGGGCCTGTCCAGGGAGGGTAACCGCGGCACCAGGGACCGGTTCCGCGGACGGCTGATGTGGCCCATCCGCGACCTGTCCGGCGACGTCATCGCGTTCGGCGCCCGCAAGCTCGACCCCGAAGACGACGGGCCCAAGTACCTGAACACGCCGGAGACCTCGCTGTTCCGCAAGAGCACGGTGCTGTACGGGGCGGACCTGGCCAAGCGCGAGATCGCGCAGCGCAGGCAGGCGGTCATCGTCGAGGGCTACACCGACGTGATGGCCTGTTACCTGGCCGGGGTGCCGACCGCGGTGGCTACCTGCGGCACCTCGTTCGGCGAGGACCACATCAAGGTGCTGCGCCGCCTCATCATGGACTCGGACTCGTTCATGGGTGAGGTGATCTTCACCTTCGACGGCGACGCGGCCGGCCAGCGGGCCGCGCAGCGCGCGTTCGGGATGGAGGCGAAGTTCGCCACCCAGACGTACGTGACCGTGGAGCCCAACGGCCTGGACCCCTGTGACCTGCGGCTGGCGCACGGTGACGGGGCAGTGCGCGACCTGATCGCGCGCCGGGTGCCGCTGTTCGAGTTCGCCATCAAGGGCGTGCTCGGCCGGCACGACCTGAACACCACCGAAGGGCAGCTCGCGGCGCTGGATGAGGCCGCCCCGATCCTGGCCAGGATCAAGGACCAGGGCCTGCGCACCCGGTACGCGGTCAACCTGGACCGCTGGCTCGGCCTGATGGACGAGCGGTTCGTGCTGACCAGGGTCCGGGCGCATGCCGGGGACACCGGCCCGGCGCGCCGGCGGCCGGGCCAGGACCGCGGTCAGCCGAACCGGGGCGAGCAACCCGGCTCGTTCGGTGCCAATGGGAACGGGCGGGGCAACGGCGGGTCGCGGGGCGACGGCGGCCAGCCCTACGACCTGGGTGACCCGGTTGTCGTGGCGGAGCGCGAGGCGCTCAAGCTGGCGGTCCAGCGCCCGGCCCTGTGCGGGCCCGAGTTCGACGCGCTCGGCGCCGACGCGTTCACCGCCCCCGTGCACCGCTCGGTGTTCACGCTGATCGCGGCGTGCGGCGGCACGACCAGCGGCGGCGGCAGCCCGCGGCAGTGGGCGGCGCGGCTGCGCGAGGAGGCACCGAACGAGCGGGCGCAGGCGTTCGTGACCGCGCTGGCCGTCGAGCCGCTGCAGTCCACCAGGGAACCGGACGCCAGGTACGCCGACGTCCTGCTGGCCAAGGTGGGCGAGCTCGCGGTCAGCCGGGAGATCACCTCGGTCAAGGCCCGGCTGCAGCGCATGAATCCGGTGGAGGAACAGGCCGGTTACAACAGGATGTTCGGGGATCTGGTGGGGCTGGAGAAACGCAGGAAAGCGCTGCTGGACCGGGCCGCGGGCGCCTGAAACGCGACTCCCGGCCGTGCTTATGTAGCGGGCGGGTAACAAAATTGGGTCCCCCGTAACCATGGGTTCGTGACGCAGACTGTTGCCGTGACCCTCTCCGTACTGCCGAACGGACCATCACCAGCCGAGCAGCTGACGGATCTCGTGGCGCTAGGACGGGAGCGTGGTTCCCTGACCATGGCCGATGTCATGGTGGCGCTCGACCGCGCCGACCTTCCGCCGGAGGCTATCGACACGGCGGTGCGCGCGCTCACCGACGAAGGCGTCGACGTATTGGACGTGCCGGTGGAGGATGACACCTTCTCCGAAGCGGAGATCCGGCAAGCGGAGAGAGTGGCCGCTGCCGCCGATGGCGGCAGGCGCGCGGCAACCAGCGACCTGGTCCGGATCTACTTGCGCGAAATCGGCCGGGTGCCGCTGCTGACCGCCGAGGACGAGGTCGAGCTGGCCAAGACGATCGAGGCGGGACTGTTCGCCGAGGAGAAGCTGACCGGCGGCTTCCCCCTGCTCGGCGCCGTGCACGGGGACCTGGAGCTGCTGGTCGGCGAGGGGGTCCGGGCCAAGCAGCGGCTGATCGAGGCGAACCTGCGCCTGGTGGTGTCGATCGCCAAGCGCTACATCGGCCGCGGGCTCGTCTTCCTCGACCTGATCCAGGAGGGGAACCTCGGGCTGATCCGCGCGGTGGAGAAGTTCGACTACACCCGCGGGTACAAGTTCTCCACGTACGCGACCTGGTGGATCCGGCAGGCCATCACGCGGGCCATCGCCGACCAGGCGCGGACCATCCGGGTGCCGGTGCACATGGTCGAGACGATCAACAAGCTGGCCCGCGTGCAGCGCCAGCTGCACCAGGAGCTCGGCCGGGAAGCCACCACGGACGAGATCGCCGCGGAGCTGGGCCTCGAGCCGGAGCGGGTCGCGGAGATCCAGCGGATCGCCCAGGAGCCGGTATCCCTGCAGTCCCCGATCGGCGAGGAAGAGTCCGACCTCGGGGACTTCATCGAGGACGCGGACGCCGTGGTGCCGATCGAGGCCGCGGCGTTCATCATGCTGCAGGACCAGCTCGAACGCGTCCTGTGCCAGCTGGCCGACCGGGAGCAGCGGATCATCCAGCTGCGGTTCGGCCTGACCGACGGGCATCCGCGGACGCTGGAGGAAGTCGGCCGGGAGTTCGGCGTGACCAGGGAGAGGATCCGGCAGATCGAGTCGAAGACCCTGGCCAAGCTCCGCCACCCGAGCCGCGCCCAGATGCTCCGCGAGTACCTCGACTGACCCGCCCGCCGTTACCTCGGCAGGTTCTCCACCGCCACGGCCAGCCGGTCGAGCGCCGCGGCCATGGCCTGGACGGCCCTGATCTGGGCCTCGACCCGGTACGCCACGGACTTCCCCTCGGGATCCAAGGGCATCACCGCCTGGGACATCAGTACGTCAGAGTCCTTCAGGTAGTCCTCGGGTCGCTGCATGATTGGCTCCATTCGGGTCGCTCCGGCCGACGGCAGGCTCCTCCCGGTCCCCTCCGGTATGCCGCCCCGGCGAGAAGCACTAGCAAGGTTTGTAGCCGAACCGGCCGTCGCCGACATCACACGAGTGTGGGGTTCTCGCCCCGGCCCGGCCCGGCCCGCGTCGGGCGTCTCCCCGCGCCGGAACAGCAGAAACCCGGGTCCCGCGGGGCTGGGATTCCGCGAGACCCGGGTTCCACGGGATTCTGCTGGTACGGCTGACCAGGCCGCGCCGTTCCGGCTTACCGGATCGTGCCGTCAGTCGGCCGGGCGAGTGCCGTTCACGGCCGCGGGCTCGCTCTCGGCGGCATGCCGGCCGGGCAGCCGGTCGATCTGGCCGCGCATCTTGCTGGCGCCGCTCTTCGCCGTCTCGGTGAGCTTAGGCACCCGCTCGGCCGCCTTGTCCTTGGCGACCTTGGTCAGCTCGGTCGCCTTGTCGCCCGCGGTCTTGGCCGCCTTCTGTACGGTGGGGTTTTCCGCCACCTTCCGGCTAGCCTTCACCATCTGCTCATAACGTTCGCGGCCCGCCCGCGCGCCGGCGACGAAGCCGACCGCGAACCCAGCGAGGAACGTAGCCTTGAATCGCATCGGGCACCCCTTTTTCGCGCAGTTTCGTCATGTGCATACATGACCTTCCCCCAATACGCGATGGTACTCATCGGGCGGGCTCCGAATAACACGGGCCGCCACAGCCCGTGAGCGTCACGAGCCCGCCGCAGGTGCGCTACCCTTATGCGGGTCGATCCCGCGTAGCTCAATCGGCAGAGCGTCCGGCTGTTAACCGGCAGGTTATAGGTTCGAGTCCTATCGCGGGAGCCAGTCAAGCCTTCCATCGTCAGCCTTCTCACCTGCGGCAACGCAGGAAGAGAGGGAATCGCCATGGCGCAGGAAGCGCCCCTGCGGAGCAAGATCCCCACAACCGGCCCGCGGCGCCGCCCGAGCTGCCGGGCTGGCAGAACAGAAATTCCCGCAGCAGGCTCTGGTGCGGCCGGCGGCCGTTACGGTGCGCGGCGTATCGGGTCAGTACCCTGCGGAGATGCTGTTCGCCGAGGATCAGCACATGGTCCAGGCACTCGCGGCGAAGCGTTCCCGCGTACCGCTCCGCTAACGCGTTCGCCGCGGCGGCTGGACGGGCGTCCTGATCACCTGCGTGTCATGATGAGGTTCAGGCACCCCGAAGCATGCCGGGACTCTGCCGCGCCCGCTGCCGACACCGGATCCGGCCTAGCTCGTCACCAGGGCGGGAACCGTACCCGTTCGGTACGAAAGATCTTTTCACCGAACGGACCGGGTGTCTGCTTTCCCGCCGACCGCACGCTCAGCCTTTCGTGGTGCTGGTGTCGGCGTGCTGGGCCGCGTCGTCGGCGGCTTGGGCGGCGGCGTGGTCGCCGAAGCCGACTCCGATGGCCTGGTCGTCGCGGCGGCGCTCGGCGTGGACCAGGTCGCCCAGGACGCGCCGGTCGGCGTCGGTGAGGTCGGCGGCGAGCGGCAGGGCCCGCGGGTAGAGCTTGCGGGCCAGCACCGGGTTCAGTTCCGCGGCGTACATGCTGATCTTGGCCAGCAGGAGCAGAAAGGCCACGATGCCGATGACCGTCCCGAACGCCCCGTAGGTCGCCGAGGCGTTCTTGAGCTGGTGGGTCACCAGCCCGGTGCCCACGGTAATGAGCGCGGTGAACCCGACCGCGCCGGCCACCGCGCCGGGCAGCAGGCCGCGCGGGCCGATCGTCTTGGCGGTCAGCGCGGTGAAGCTGGCGAAGTACAGGCCGGTGTTGACGGCCAGCAGCCCGGCCAGCACCGGGATCCGGATCGCGTAGTTGTGGGTGCCGCCGGTGACGTAACCGGTGACGAACGCGTTGATGACGAACGCGCCGCCGATGGTGAGCAGGCCGGCCAGGCTGCGGCCGAGCCGGGGCAGGAAGCCGGTCCGCTCGGTCTGCGGGATGTTCCAGACCGTGGCCATCGCCTGCTGCACGGTCTGCGTCACGCCTTGCGCCCCGTACAGCAGCCCGATCAGGCCGATGATCAGGCCGATCGTGCTGCCGTGCAGAGCGGTACGGCTTTCCGGGTTGAAGCTCGAGCCCACCACCGGGAACTCGTGCAGCGTGCGCAGCAAGCCCTCCCCGATCGACTGCTGGCCGATGAACCCGAACAAGGTCACCACGACGAGCAGCAGCGGGAAGATGGAAAGGAACCCGTACCAGGCCATCGCGACGACGACAAGGTTGGCGTTGTCGTCGCCGAACTTCTTTACCACCCCGTAGGCCGCGCCGGCCCAGGGGGTCCGCCGCTGCCAGCCGTCCACCGCGCCCGCTATCCGCCGCACGGGGGCGAGCGCATTCATCGCAGGGTCCCGGTGTCGCGCCCGGTCACCAGCATCATCTCCATAGACTGCTTGGTACCCAGGACAGCGGAAACTAACGTGGCCGCCCGGCCGGACGAAGGCCGCACCACGGTGCGGCCGCCATCTGAATCCCAGTTCACCGCGCAGCGCCAGGTTCGGGGGAGGGTACCGGCATGGCCATCTGGGGGAAGCCAGCGGGCCTGTTGAGTGCGAAGGTAACTGCATGCGGAAATACATCATCATGGGCGTGCAGGGAAGCGGTAAGGGAACTCAGGCGAAGATGCTCGCCGAAGCCTTCGACCTGGTGCACATCGCCGTCGGCGACATCTTCCGGTGGAACGTGCAGAACCACACCAAGATCGGCGCGCAGGTCCGGCGCACCATGGCGGCGGGATCGCTGGTCGGCGACGACCTCGTCGAGGGCGTGGTGGGGGTACGGCTGCGCGAGCACGACTGGAACTACGGCTTCATCATCGACGGCTTCCCGCGCAGCGAGCGCCAGGCGGAGTTCTTCCTGGAGAGCTACGACATCGACGGGGTGATCCACCTCGACCTGCCCGACA